>JAFGPU010000183.1 GCA_016936035.1 Acidimicrobiales bacterium | reverse complement strand
GGTGCTGGGGGCCATGCGTGCTCCTTCGCCGTCGGGCGCGTCAGCCTAGAGGCGGCCCGGCGCGGCGGCGCGGCGGCGTTTCAGCCGGTGGTCGGCGCGGCGGCGAGCAGCAGCCCGTCGATGAGGGTCGCCACCGACTCCATGGTGGCGAACAGCGATCCGTCGGCCATCTGCGGGTCGAGTCCGGTGAGCAGCTCGATGCCGAGGAACAGCGCGGCGACCCCCGAGGTGAGGTCGTCGCGGGGGAGCACGCCGCCGAAGGGCGTGCCCGCCAGCAACCGGTCGATGGTGTCGCCCACGAGCGCCGTCCAGGGCCGCAGCGAGTCCGCGATGCCCCGGGACAGCTCGTCGGAGCCCACCGCGCCCGCCAGCACCTGGGTCAGCGCAGCGACGGTGCCGGCCTGGAACTCCTCGTCGTGGAGCCGGCGGGCCACCGCGACCAGCTCGGTCAGGCTCGACACCTCGGCGAGGGCGGGGGCGTACAGGGCCGAGCGGCGCTCGCTCTCGCGGCGTGCCACGGCCACCAGCAGGCCTTCCACCGACCCGAAGTGGTAGAAGATCAGCGCCTGGTTAAAGCCCCCGTGGCGGGCGATCGCCCGGGCGCTGGTGCCGGCGATGCCCTCGTCGCGCAGCGCCTGCAGGGCGGCCTCGACGATGCGCGCCCGGGTGTGCTCGGCGCCCGCCTTCGAGCGGCCGGTGCGCGTGGGTCGGTGGTCGTCGGGTGCGGTCGGACGATCGGGCATCGGGTCAGCCGAGCGCGGTCAGGGGCACCTCGAGGTAGCGAGGGTCCATCAGGTTGTCGAGCGCCCACGTGACGTAGGTGCGGGGGAACTGGCCGAGGCCCTCGCCGACGGTGGTCTGGTTGAGGTGGAGCACGGCCCGGCGGGCCTCGTCGGTGTAGCGGTCGGCAGCGCCGAGGGCCTCGGCGATGGTGCCGGAACGGTGCACGAGGTCGATCGCGCGGTGGACCTCGGCGGCGTCGGCGGCGTCCGCGGCCGCCTCGAGCGCCCGGCGCAGGTCGTCGCCGGCGGGCCCGCGCAGGGCGGCGATGACCGGCAGGGTGTAGACGCCGCTGGCGATGTCGTTGCCGGTGGGCTTGCCCAGCCGATGTTCGTCGCCGATCAGGTCGAGGACGTCGTCGAGCACCTGGAACCCCATGCCGAAGGCGTCACCGAAGCGGGCGAGCGCCTGGGTGTGGCCCTCGCCGAGGCCGGCGCAGTGGGCGCCGAGGCGGCAGGCGCACTCGAACAGGGCCGCGGTCTTGCCCCGCACCGAGGCCAGGTGGGCGTCGACGCTGCGCTGCGGGTCGTGGGCGTCGCGCATCTCGAGCACCTGGCCCTCGCACAGCTCACCGAGGGCCACGGCGACGAGGCGTGCGGCCTCCTGGCTCACCCCGGCGGCGAGCTCCGCGGCACGGGCGAGGATGTAGTCGCCGGCGAGGACGGCGTGGTTGAGGCCCTCGACGGCGTTGATGGTCGGTCGTCCCCGCCGGGTGGTGGCGTGGTCGAGGATGTCGTCGTGCACGAGCGACCCGACCTGGACCAGCTCGACCGCCGCGGCGGCGTCGACCACGTGGTCGTCGTAGACACCGCCGGTGGCTGCGGCCACGATCGTCAGCAGCGGGCGGAGCCGCTTGCCTCCCGAGGCGGCGACCCGTACCGATGCCGGGCCGAGCAGGGCGTCGTCGTCGCCGAGGATGCCGACGATGCGGTCGTCGACGGCGGCCAGTCGCTCGGGCAGGTCGGCGATGCCGAACAGCGAGGCGAGCCGGGTGGGCGACAGGTCGGAGGTCTGGCGGCTGTCGTCGCCGGGAACGGTGGGCAGACGACCGGACAGGGCGGGGTCCATCGATGTCTCCTCCAGGGCGCCGGGGTCGAGCGCCTGCTGTGAGCGAACGCTTTGAGCGTATGCTCAAAATTGTGGGGTCTCAAGCACGACGGCGGTGACGTCGGGCACGCCGGACGCCTGTTCCCCTTGCGCCACGTAGAGCGGCGGCGCGACAACTGTGCGAGTGACCTGACGGCATGGGGCAGTCGGGCACTCATCCAGGGGGAGAGGGGGAACACGATGGCTCGCAGCGAAGGTGCACCATCGCGACTGGTCAAGGGCGTCGCGGTGCTGATCTCGTTGGTCGGTGTGGCCTTCGGGTTCGTCAGCCCGTCGGACGCCACGCACGACTGACCGCGCGAGGCCGGCCGCCGGTCACCACCGTCAGGGTGTTCCCTCGGCCTCGGGGGGACACCCGGTGGCGAGAGCGACGCTCCTGTCGACGATGCGACGGACGTCGCGCGCGTCCAGGTGCCGGCCCAGGACGATCACATCGAAGAACGCGGTCGCCGGGACGAGACGGGCGGCCTCGTCGACGCGCGCAGGCTCGACCCCCGGGACGCGCCGCAGTTGGGACGTCACTGCAGCGAGCCGAGGGAGGACGACCCGCGAGCGCAGGGCCTCGCCGAGCGCCGGGTTGGCGGCTGTCTGTCCGACCAGGTTGGGGATGAGGCCACGCCGCGGCCCCTGGAGCACGTCGACGAGCCCGGACACGAGGTCGACCATCGCGTCGACCGGGTCGGCGTCGAGGTCGGCCTCGCCCACCACGTCCTCGACCCGCGCCACTGCATCCACCACCAGGTCCTCCTTGGTGGGCCACCGGCGGTAGAGGGTGGCCAGCCCGGCGCCGGCTCGCTGGGCGATCGCGCGGACGGTCACCTGCTCGTAGCCGACCTCGCCCAGAAGGTCGAGGGCGGCGGCGAGGATCGCGTCGTCGCGCCCCGGGTCGCGCGGGCGGCCGGCTCTCGTCTCGTCCTCGTGCACGCCCGCGAGTCTACTTACTGAAACGTTGACTTCCGGAATCATGCGCTCTACTAATGGACGTACCCCCGGACAGACCCACGTCGAGGAGCCCCGATGACGGCACGACAGCCACTCGACGCGTCCCGCGACGCGTCCCACCACCGGCCGGGCGGCGGCCTCACCTCCAGGGAGCGCACCAAGGTGCTGGTCAGCGTGTGCGCCTCGCTGGCGCTCGTCGTGTCGGCGGTGGCCTCGCTCAACATCGCTCTGCCCGACCTCGCCGCCCGCACCGGCGCCAGCCAGACCGAGCTCCAGTGGATCGTCGACGCCTACGCGCTCGTGTTCGCCGGCCTGCTCCTGATCGCCGGTGCCGTCGGTGACAAGTACGGCCGCAAGCACACGCTGGTCGCCGGGCTCGTGGTCTTCGGTGCTGCCTACGCGTTCGGGGCGACCGTCGACTCTCCGACGCTGCTCGTCGCCGCCCGCGCCGTCGCCGGCGTCGGCGCAGCCCTGGCGATGCCCTCGACGCTGTCCGTCCTCACCACGTCGTTCGCTCCCGCCGAGCGCGCGAAGGCCGTCGGCACGTGGGCGGGCGTCGCCGGTGCCGGCGCCGTGCTGGGTCTGCTCCTGTCCGGCATCCTCATCGAGGTCGGCGACTGGCCGTGGGTCTTCACCGCGAACGCAGTCTGGGCGGCAACCGCCCTCGTCCTGGTCGTCGCCTGGGTGCCGCGGTCGCGCGACACCGACCACCATGCGCTCGACGTGGTCGGTGCCCTGCTGTCGGCCGTCGGACTGGCGTCGGTGATCTTCGCCACGATCGAGGGCCCGGGTCGCGGGTGGTCGGACGGCCTGGTGGTGGGCGGCTACCTCGCCGGCGCCGTGCTGCTGTCCGCCTTCGTCCTGTGGGAGCTGCGCGCGGCCCACCCGATGCTCGACCCCCGGCTGTTCCGGCTGCGGGGTTTCCGCACCGGAACGACGTCGATGACGCTGCAGTTCTTCGCCCTGTTCGGGTTCATGTTCGCCACACTGCAGTACCTGCAGCTGGTGCGGGACTACTCGGCGCTCGAGGCCGCTCTCGCGCTGATCCCCCTGGCCATCACCGTGGGCGCCCTCTCACGGGTGGTCGCGCCTCGGCTGATCGGCCGCTTCGGCCACCGGCGCGTCGACGCCGCCGGGCTCGCGGTGCTGGCCGGAGGGTTCGGCGTCCTGTCCACCCTCGACGTCAACAGCAGCTACCTCCACCTGCTGGCCGGTCTCGTGCCGATGGCGGCCGGCATCGGCATGGCCACCACCCCGGCGACGGCCTCGATCGTCGAGTCGCTGCCCGCCTCGAAGCAGGGCGTCGCCTCCGCCGTCAACGACACCGCCCGCGAGGTCGGCGGCGCGGTGGGCATCGCCGTGCTCGGCAGCGTCCTCAACGACGGCTACCGCGACGGCATCGCTGCGCACGCCGCCCAGCTGCCGCCCGAAGGAGCCGAGCGTGCTCGCGAGTCACTGGCGTTCGTCGCCGGTGCGGCAGAGCAGTTCGGCCCGGCGGGCGAGCAGCTGTTGGCGGCCGGCCGCCAGGCCTTCGTGGACGGGTTCAACACCGCCATGGTGGTGGCGGCCGTCGTGGTGGCGTGCGGTGCTCTGGTGGTGCTCGGGCGCGGCCGGCGGTCGCCCGCGACGCACGAACCCGGCGCGCCTGGCCACGCCGGCGGCGCCGCCGCGCCGGCGCCTGCCGACCGGGCGGACGCCGAGCACGCCGGTGCGGACCGGTCCGGGCGTTCGCTCGCGGTGCGCAGGCGATGACCGTTGCGCGTCACCGGCGGCGTGGCGGCGCCGGGTCGGTCAGTTGCCGTTCGTGCTCCAGTGCCACGACTCGCTGGGCAGGTTGTAGAGCCCGTAGCTGGCGGCGTTGTCCGACAACCAGTTCCAACACGTGCTGCCGTAGCTGACCGTGCCGCCGCCGTTGCACGTGAAGTCGATGGCGAGGCCCTGCTCGTGCATCGAGCTGCCGGGCCGGGCGGTCGGCGGGTTGCACTGCGACGACGGCATCTCGTAGATGGCGTAGTACGAGGTGCCGCAGTGCTGCTTGCGCAGCTCGATCTGCTCCTGGGGATCGCGGTAGCCCCCGCCGCACATCACGATGCCGTCGGCCGCGGACGCGTCGAGGAGTGCCTGGACGTTGCCGGCGATCGATCCGGCGACCGTGATCGACCCGCCCGTGGGGCAGGTGACGGTGGCCAACCCACCGGGGGCGGGCGTGATGGTCGACTCGGAGGTCGCCGGCTGCGCCGTCGCCTCCTCGAGGGCCGCGGCGAGCGCCGCCTGCTCCTCCAGGATCTGCTCGGACAGGGCGGCATCGGACGCCTTGAGCGCCTCGGCCTCGGCCAGCTTGGCGTTCAGGCGGTTCTCGACCTCGGTGGCGAACGCCTCCTGCTGGGCGAGGCCGGCCTCGAGGTCGGCCAGGGCGGCGTCGGCCTCGTCCTTCTTCTCCGCCGCCGTGGCCGCCAGCTCCTCCTGCTCCTCCCGCTCCACCTCGAGCTGCTCCTGCGCCTCACCCAGGCGCTCGATGGCGTCGGCGTCGGCGTCGGCCTGGATCTCGACGATGGCGTCCTTCACGGTGGCGTCGGCCAGCGTCTCGGCCTGGAAGATGTCGAGGGCGTGGTTGATCGGCGGATCGACGAACGCGTCGACCACCATCTGGTCGGCCGACGCATCGAGCTCGACGATCTCGGCCTCGAGCCGCTCGATCTCGGCGGTCGATGCGGCGACGTCGGCCTCTGCGACGTCGAGGGCGTCCTCGGCGGCGTTGACCACCACCTGCTGGCCGGCCACGTTGGTCTGCAGCTCGGCCAGCGCGGCCTGGATCTCGGCTTCCTCGGCGGCGATGACGTCGATCTCGAGCTCGACCTCGGCGCTGCGCGCACGCACGTCGTCGAGCTGCTCCTCTGCCGATGGCTCCTGCGCCCCACTGGGGGAGATCGTCAGGGTGGCGGCGGCGACAGCAGTCGCCACGACCCCCCTCGTCAGTGCCGTTCGGAAGCGGATCACGGTACGAAGCTCCCCAGCTCGCATGCCGGACGACAGCCCCAACGGCCGTCGGGCTCCGCCCGGTCTGGCCGGAGCACGTGCCTGTGAATGTAACGAACGGAGCCGTGCGCTGTCACGAAAGCGCAACACGCGCGGGCGTCCCCGCAGGTCACGCGTGGTCACCGGCGACCACGCCGGTCGTCGCGGCGGTCGCGTCAGCGGCCGCGCCGGTGATCACGCGGCGGTTCGGCGGTCGCTCAGCGGGGCCCGCCGCCGCGGCCGACGCTGGAGCCGTCGGAGCTGCCGGGCCCGGTGGTGTCGTCCGCCCGGCCCGCCACCTCGGCGCGCGGGCCGCTGCGCTCGGTCCCGGGATCCCCGGGCTCGGTTGCCGTCGTCTCCGGGGCCGCGGGAGCCGTCGGCGCCTCGGCGGAACCGGACCCGGTCGGCGGCGG
>JAFGPU010000182.1 GCA_016936035.1 Acidimicrobiales bacterium | reverse complement strand
GCCACGTCGCCCACCCCGCCGGCGTGGTCGAGGTGGATGTGGGTGACGGCGACGCCGGCGAGCTCGCCGGGGTCGACGCCCAGCTCGGACAGCGCACCGAGCAGGTGCGGCACCGACGTCTGGCTGCCGGTCTCGACCAGGACCGGCGCGTCACCCGTGATGAGGTAGCCGGCGGTGACCTGGTGCCAGCCGCCGAGCAGCGTGTCGATCTGCAGGACACCGGGTGCGATCTCGGTGTGCACGTCACCCCTCTCGGACGGTGCGAGCCGTGTCGTGAGCCGCCGAGCGTAGCGGCCCGCCGCCGCCCTGCGGCAGGGTGCCGGGTCTCGCCCGGACGACCCGTCCGGCCCCGCTGCACCGGCTCACTCCGCACCGCCCTCGATCAGGGCTCGCGCCTCGGGCAGTGAGCGCTGGTCGGCCAGCAGCAGGACGGTGTCGCCCGGCAGCAGCACCGTCGAGCCCTGGGGGACCATGAAGTCTTCGTCGCGGTTGACGAGCACGACCAGCGTCCCGGGTGGGAGGCGGAGATCGACCAGCTGGCGACCGGCCGCCCGTGAGCCGTCGGGGATGGCGATCTCGTGCAGACCGGCGCCGCCGTCGCCCGACCCGACGTATTCGAGCGGGTAGGGCCGCCGCGGGCGCAGCGGCTCGTCGACGCCGAGCCACCGGGCGACGACCGGGATCGTCGTCCCCTGCACGAGCACCGACGTGATGACGATGAAGAACACGACGTTGAAGATGACGTCGGCCTGGGGGGCGCCCTCGACGAGCGGGAAGGTGGCCAGGACGATGGGCACCGCGCCGCGCAGGCCGACCCACGAGACGAGCAACGTCTCCCGCAGGCCGAAGCGCGTGAGCGTGAGGACGGCGACCGTGGCGACGGGGCGGGCAACGAGGATCAGCACCGCCGACACCAGCAGGGCGCGCCCGCTGACGGGCCAGAGCTCGCTGGGGAACACGAGCAGGCCCAGGGCAAGGAACATGGTGATCTGCATCAGCCACGCCAGCCCGTCGGCGAAGCGCATCAGGCTCTGCTTGTGGATGAACCGCGCGTTGCCCATGGCGATGCCGGCCACGTACACGGCCAGGAACCCGCTGCCGCCGAGGAGCGCGGCGGCGCCGTAGGTCAGCAGTGGGACGGCGATCAGCACGACCGGGTAGAGGCCCTCGTAGCCGAGCCGCAGGCGGTTCATCGCCATGACCGAGACGCGGGCGAGGGCGTAGCCGACGGCGGCGCCGACGCTCATCTGGACCACGAACACCGGTACCAGGTCGACGACGGCGGTGCCGGGCTCGGTGAGCAGCTCGAGGAACCCGATCGTCAGGAAGACGGCCATGGGGTCGTTGCTGCCGGATTCCAGCTCCAGCAGGGGGCGCAGCTCGCCCTTGAGGCTGACGCTCTGCGAGCGCAGCACCGCGAACACCGCCGCCGCATCGGTCGAGGACACGATCGCACCGAGCAGCAGCCCGGCGGTCAGCGACACGCCGAGCACCCAGCTCGCAGCGACGCCCGTCACCAGGGCGGTCACCAGGACGCCCACGGTCGCCAGCAGGACGCCCCGCCCCACCACGGGGCGGACGCTCCGCCATTCGGTGTCGAGGCCGCCGGCGAACAGGATGAACGCGAGAGCGACGACCCCGATCGCCTGGGCGACCTCGAAGTCGTCGAACTCGATGCCGCCGATGCCCTCGGACCCGGCGAGCATCCCGATGACGAGGAACAGCAGGACCGCAGGGACCCCGAGCCGGTCCGACACCTTGCTCGCCATCACGCCGAGCAGGATCAGCACGGCGGTGGCCGCCATCAGCGCCTGCGGGTCAGCCACCTCGGCGACCTCGCTGCATCCTCGAACCGCGCGTGTCCGGCCTGCCGGTCTTCAGGTGGCGCAGCGGTGCGATGACGGACCTCGCATCTCGACGACCATGTTCCATCTTGCCTTCCGCGTTCCCGCCCGACGCCATCGTCGATGCGCTGGATCCGGTCGGGCACCTCCGGTGTCACCGGGCGTCGCTAGCGTGACAGGGGCATGGCGAGAGGTCACGGGACGTCCAAGCGCCCCTCCGGCGCGACCACGCCCACGTTGTGGGACGACGCCGGCGACCCCACCTGGTCGGTGCCCGAGCTCGGCGAGGCCATCGGTCTCGGCCTGCGGGCGACGTTCCCCGACGAGGTGTGGGTGAGGGGCGTCATCCGCAACCTCAACCCGAGTCGGCGGGGCGGCACGGTGTGGTTCGACCTCGTCGAGCCGGCCGTTGGCGGCGACCTGTCCCGCCCTCCCCAGGCCAGCGTGTCCGTCGTGCTCTTCGACATGGCGCGGCGACGTGTCAACGCCCGGCTCACCGACGCCGGTGGCGGCGTGCGGATGACCGACGGCACCGAGGTCCGCCTGCGCGGGCGGGTCACGTTCTACGAGCGCGGCGGCAGGTTGCAGCTGCAGATGTCCGACATCGACCCGGCGTTCACGCTCGGGCGACTGGCCGCCGACCGCGAGCGGCTGCTGCGCGTCCTCGACGCCGAGGGCCTGCTCACCCGCCAGGCCGGCCTCCCCCCGGCCCTGGTGCCCCTGCGGCTCGGCCTGGTGACGAGCGCCGGCAGCGCCGCCGAGCACGACGTGCTCGACGAGCTGCGCCGGTCGGGCATCGGGTTCTCGATCGCCCGGGCCGACGTCCGCGTGCAGGGCGCCCAGGCGGCTCGCTCGGTCGCCTGGGGCCTGCGAGCGGTCGCCGCACGCGGGGTCGACGCCGTCCTGCTGGTGCGAGGAGGCGGCGCGACCACCGACCTCGCGGCGTTCGACGGCGAGGTCATCGCTCGCGCCATCGCGGGCCTCGACACGCCAGTGCTCACCGGCATCGGCCACGACATCGACCGTTCCGTGGCCGACGACGTCGCCCATGCCAGCTACAAGACGCCGACGGCCTGCGCGCAGGCCCTCGTGGCCGAGGTGCGCGCCGTCGAGCACCGCACCGAGCAGGCGTGGCGCAGCATCGTGTCGGCGGCTCGCCATCGCAGCCAGCGCGACGCGGAGCGGCTGCGGGCGTGCGGGCGGCACGTGGCCCTCGCCACCCGTCAGGGGCTCTCCGCCGCCGACCGCGACCTCACCGTCCGGGGCGAGCGCGTGCGCCGGTCGGCTCTGGGGGCGCTGCGGCGGTCGGTTGCCGTGCTCGACCGAGCGGTCGGCCACCTCGAGTCCGGTGGCCGGGCGCACCTCCGGGCCCACGACCAGCAGGTGGCCGCGGCCGCCCTGCGGTTGGTGCAGCGGGCGCCCCGCGTGCCGCACGCAGCCGAGCGCCACCTCGACGCCGTCGAGGCGCAGGTGCGGGCGCTCGACCCGGCGCGCGCCCTGGCCCGAGGCTGGTCGATCACCCGCGACGCCG
>JAFGPU010000181.1 GCA_016936035.1 Acidimicrobiales bacterium | reverse complement strand
CCGGTCCTCGGCAACGGCGACATCTGGCAGGCGTCCGACGCCCTGTCGATGGTGGCCCAGACCGGATGCGCCGGCGTCGTCGTCGGCCGGGGGTGCCTGGGGCGGCCGTGGCTCTTCGGCGACCTCGCCCGCGCGTTCGCTGGCCTGCCCGTGCCGGTGGCGCCGCCGCTGGACGAGGTCGTGGCCGTCCTGCGCCGCCACGCCCACCTGCTGGCCGAGTGGCTGACCGAGCCCGTGGCGGTGCGCGACGTCCGCAAGCACGTCGGCTGGTACCTGCAGGGCTATCCGGTCGGCGGCGAGGCCCGGCGCCGGCTCACCGCCACCACCTCCGTCGCCGCGCTCGACGCCGAGCTCGACCGGTTGGCCGCCGACGACCCGGGCATGACCGTCCTGCCCGGGGCCGACGCGCAGCCCCGCGGCAAGTCGTCGGGCCCGATCTCGGTGGCGCTGCCGGACGGGTGGTTGGCGTCGGCCGACGACCCGGCGCCCGTGGTCGCCGACGACCTGGACGCGGTGAGCGGCGGCTGACCGGCCGTCACGCCGGTGCGGGGGTGCGCACCTCGAGCCCCCGGCCGTGGGTGAGGTTCTCGCCGGACTCCGGGTCGAACAGGTGCATGCGCGACGGGTCGAGCCAGAGGTCGGCTTCCTGGCCCTCGGTCACGCGGCTCTCGGCGTCGAGGGTGACCACGAGCTGCGTGCGGATCTGCTCGCTGTCGAGCTCGGTGGCGAGCTCCTCGAGTGGACGGCGCACCCTGTCGGGCGCTTCGAACGGGATGTACGCGTACTGCTCGCTGCCCAGCCACTCGATGACGTCGACCTTGGCGCGGAACACGAGACCCGAGCGGCGGCGCGCGTCGTCGAGCAGGGCGGCGTCCTCGAAGTGTTCGGGCCGGATGCCCGCGATGAGGATCTCGTGGCCCTCGACGCGGTGCGCCATGTCGGCGGTGAGGTCGACCGCACCGTGCGGCAGCGCCAACCGGTCTCCTTCCACCGACGCCGGCATGAAGTTCATGGGCGGCGAGCCGATGAAGCCGGCGACGAACAGGTTGACGGGCTGCTCGTACAGCTCGCGCGGCGAGTCGACCTGCTGGAGGATGCCCTTGCGCAGCACGGCGACCCGGTCGCCCAGCGTCATCGCCTCGATCTGGTCGTGGGTCACGTACACGGTGGTGATGCCCAGCTGGCTCTGGATGCGCGAGATCTCGGTGCGCATCTGGCCGCGCAGCTTGGCGTCCAGGTTCGAGAGGGGCTCGTCGAACAGGTAGGCGTCGGCGTCGCGCACCAGGGCACGCCCCATCGCCACCCGCTGGCGCTGCCCGCCGGAGAGCTGCGACGGCTTGCGATCGAGCAGGTCGGCCAGCTCGAGCATGTCGGCCGACCGGTGCACCCGCTCGCCGACCTCCTCGTCGGGGGTCTTGTGCAGGCGCAACGGGAACGCGATGTTCTCGTAGACGGTGAGGTGCGGGTACAGGGCGTAGTTCTGGAACACCATGGCCAGGTTGCGCTCGCGGGGGGCGAGGTCGTTGATGCGCCGGTCGCCGACGACGAGGTCGCCCTCGGTGATGTCCTCGAGCCCGGCGACCATGCGCAGGATCGTCGACTTCCCGCAGCCGGACGGCCCCACGAGGATCACGAACTCGCCGTCCCCGATGTCGAGGCTGACGTCGTCGACGGCCGGCGTGTCGGCGCCGGGGAACACCTTGGAGATGTGGTCGAGGCGGATGCTGGCCATGAGCAGAGAGCTCCTCCCTGGGCGCTCAGCCCTTGACCGCGCCGGAGGTGAGTCCGGCCACGATCCTGCGCTGGAACACGAGCACGAGCGCGATGACGGGGATGGTGACGATCACCGCCGCCGCCGAGATGGCGGCGGTCGGTTGCTGGAAGAACGACTCACCGGTGAAGAAGGCCAGGGCCGCGGGCACCGGGCGCGACTGGTCGGTGGCGGTGAGCGAGATCCCGAACACGAAGTCGTTCCAGGCGAAGAAGAACACCAGGATCGAGGCGGTGGCCACCCCGGGCGCGGCGAGGGGCACGATGACCTTGCGGAACGCCTGCCACGGGGTGGCGCCGTCGACCTGCGCGGCCTGCTCCATCTCCCAGGGGATCTCGCGGAAGAAGGCGGCGAGGGTCCAGATGGCCAGCGGCAGCGTGAACGACATGTAGGGGATGATGAGCCCGAGCCAGGTGTCGTAGATGCCCAGCGACCGCCACATGTCGAACAGCGGCCCCACCAGCGCGACCGTGGGGAACATGGCGATGGCGAGCGCGGTCGACAGCACGCCCCGCTTGCCCTTGAACTCGAGCCGGGCGATGGCGTAGGCGGCGAAGGTGGCGAGCACGACCGAGCTGACGGTGGCGATGAGCGAGATGCCCACCGAGTTGCGCAGCGCGCTGGTGAACAGGCTGGTGTCGAAGACGGTGCGGTAGTTGTCCAACGACCAGTTCGTCGGGAAGAACTGCTGGTTGTTGATGTCGTCGCCCTGCTTGAACGACAGCGACACGATCCACAGCACCGGCAGCATCGTGTAGATGACGATGACCAGGGCGGCGACCACCCAGAGCACGGTCTTGCGTCGGGACCTCACGATGTCACCCCTCAGTCTCCTCGCACCCGCGACAGGTCGGTCCTGAACCCCTTCAGGTAGATGAAGGCGATGAGGACGACCGACAGGAACAGCAGCACAGACAGGGCCGAGCCGAGGCCGAGCGCGGTGCGGCTGATGGTCTGGCGGTAGGTCAGGAACGAGACGCTCTCGGTCTTCTCCGACCCGCCCGTCATGATGAAGATCGTGTCGAAGATGCGGTAGGCGTCGAGCGTGCGGAACAGCAGCGCCACCATGATCGCCGCCTTCATGTTGGGCACGGT
>JAFGPU010000180.1 GCA_016936035.1 Acidimicrobiales bacterium | reverse complement strand
GGTGCGCGAGGTCGAGACCATGCACGGCTCGACCGGCCACTCCGAGATCCTCATCGAGGACCTGCGGGTGCCCGCCGACCGCATGCTCGGCGGCCGAGGTCAGGGCCACATGCTCGGCCAGTACCGGCTCGGGCCGGCGCGGCTGGCGCACTGCATGCGCTGGATCGCCCAGGCCGAGACGGCGCTCGACATGATGGTCGACCGGTCGCTGAACCGCTTCGCCCATGGCTCGCTACTGGCCGAGAAGCAGGGCATCCAGTGGATGATCGCCGACTCGACCATGGAGCTCTACCAGGCCAAGCTCATGGTGCTGCACGCCGCCTACCGCATCGACGCCGGGCTCGACTTCAAGTCGGAGGTGTCGATGGCCAAGCACTTCGTGGCCAACGCGCTCAACCGCATCATCGACCGGTCGATCCAGGTGCACGGCGCCCTCGGCTACTCGACCGACACCCCGCTGGCCAGCATGTACCAGCACGCCCGCTGGGCCCGCTTCGCCGACGGCGCCGACGAGGTGCACCAGATGCGCATCGCCCAGCGCACCATCGCCGCCTACAAGGACCACGGCAGCACCCGCACCGCCACCGGCGACCTGCCGGTCTGACCGCCCTGGCGCCACACCTGTGAGGTAATCGACCCGGGGCCCCGAGCGGTGGAGGGTGGGTGGAACAGGACCGCCACCCCCCACCCCCGGGAGCGACCGGCCATGGAACTGACAGACCCCGCCGCCGTCGAGACGGTGGCTGTCGACCACCTGTTCGACCTCGCGATCGACTTCGAGCCGATGCAGGTCTTCCCGACACCTCTCGGCACCCGGATGGTGGCCGTCGTGCGCCGGGGCACGGCGGCGGGGCCGCGGCTCGACGGCCGTGTCCTGGCCGGCGGAGGCGACTGGCTGGTCATCGGCAGCGACGGCGTCGCCCGGCTCGACGTCCGCGCCACGGTGCGTGCGGCCGACGACTCGATGATCTACCTGACGAACAGCGGCCGCGTCCTCATGGCCGACGAGGCGAGAGACCGCTTCCTCCGGGGCGGGACCATCACCTCCGGCGACATGTACGCCCGGACGGCACCCCTGTTCGAGACGGGCAGTCGCGCCCATGCGTGGCTGAACCACACCGTCGCCATCGGCAACGTGGTCGAGCTGGCCCTCGATCGCATCCGCTACCAGGTCTTCGCCGTGCGATGACCTGACCCGCCCGTCAGGGGGCGACGACCTGCCGACGCTCGAGGGCCCGTGCGGTCTCGGGATCGGCGGGGAGGAACGCCTCGATCGTCAGCTCGGAGAGCGTGGCGTCGACGGCCGTCCCGAACGTGGCGATCGTGGCGAGGAGGCGGACGTCGCCATCCGCGGTCGCGAGGTGCAGCGGCACCGCGAGCCTCGTCCCGTCGAGCAGCGTGCGAGGCGTGACCCCGAGGGCGTCGAGGTACGAGACGAGCTCCGACCGGAGCGCCTCCAGCGACGGATCGGGCGCGAGCTGCACCTGCTTGTCGACGTTGCCGATGATGTGCTCGGCCCACTCGCCGAGGTTGGCGATGCGGCGCGCCAGTCCGTCCGGGTGCAGGCAGGTGCGCAGCACGTTGACGGGCGGCTCGAGCAACTCGGGGGCGACCCCCTCCGTCAGGATCGACGCCGCCCGGTTGGCCGCGACGAGGTTCCAGCGGCGGTCGACGACGATGGCGGGCGCGGGCTCGTGACCGGTGAGGACGGCCCGCACGGCCCGACGGATCGGAGCGAAGCCGTCGTCGTCCCAGGTCAGCGCCGTGTGGCGGGGTGCGTAGCCCGCGGCGAGGAGGAGGTCGTTCCGATGCCGCGGGGGGACCTCCAGGTGGCGTGCGAGGTGCAGCACCATCTCCGGGCTCGGCACGGACCGGCCGGTCTCGACGAAGCTCAGGTGCTTCGGCGACACCTGCGCGAGCTCCGCGAGGGCGAGCTGGCTGAGCCGCCGTCGCTCCCGCCAGGCTCGGAGCAGCGAACCGACGGGGCGAGATCCGTTCGTCGAGCCCACGACCTCACCCTACGGCGACGGCAGGCACGGTTCTGCTACCTGTGAGGTAACGGCCACACCACCTGCCGGCCTGCCGTCCTCTTGCCTCACAGGTTGTTGCCGACGGTTCCCTCGACCGCGATCGTCCCCGCTGTGACCGCCATCTCGACGCACCGACGGACCCCCGGGAACGATCGCACGATCGTGCTCGTCCACGGCGCCTGGCACGGCGGGTGGTGCTGGGCACGCGTCGCGCCCCTCCTCGCCGCGTGCGGCTTCGACGTGCACACGCCGACGCTCACCGGCCTGGGTGACCGCTCCCACCTCGTGTCGCCGGCCATCACCTTGTCGACGCACGTCGACGACGTCGTCCTCGCCGTCGAGCGCGGCGGAATGGACGACGTCGTGCTGGTGGGGCACAGCTACGCGGGCTTCGTCGTGCGGGAGGCAGCCGATCGCCTGGGGGGTCGGGTCGGCGCCGTGGCGCTGATCGACGCCTGGGTCGGCGACGACGGGACGAGCGTGGCCAGCCAGGCACCGGCGTGGTTCACCGAGTCGCTGCACCGGTCGGCCCGCACCTCGGCCACCGCCTGGCTCTGCCCGCCACCGAGCCCCGAGCTCGTGGGCGTGACCGACCCCGACGATGCACGCTGGCTGCGAAGGAACCTGGTCGCGCACCCGCTGCGGACCTTCGAGGACCGCACCCGCCTGACCGGCCGCGTCGACCGCATCCCGCACCGGGCGGCAGTCTGCAGCGACGGGATCGGTCTGCCGTTCGCGGACATGGCGGCTGCGGTGGGGTGCGCAGCACCGACGGAGATCGCTTCCGGCCACGACGCGATGGTCGTCGCGCCGGAGGCGGTCGCCGACTTCATCGCCGAGGCGGCGACGGACTGACGGCGTTCACGAGCCCGGGACGCCGTCCCGGGGCCGGCGGGTGCGCCGGCGCACGAAACGAGCCACCCGGCTGCGCACATGCTCGTGGCTCGCGGCGTCCGGGACGACCCCTCGCTCGTCGAGGTACACCGCCTTGACCGCGCCGAACAACGGGGTGGCCACCAGGGCGCCCGGCACGCCCCCGGCGGCGCCACCGACGAGCGCGGCCAGCATCGTCGCCGGAGGCGACAGGTTGACGGCGCGCCCGACGATGGCGGGGCTGATCACGTTGTTCTCGAGGTTCTGGTAGGCCAGCACCACGGTGAGGGCGACGACCGCCTCGACCGGGCCCTGGGTGAGCGCCAACAGCACGAAGAAGCTGCCCCCGAGGAAGCCGCCGATCTGGGGGATGAGGTTGGTCAACGTGGTCCACAGCCCGGCCACGGGCGCCAGCGGGACGCCGAGCAGCAGCCCCGTCGACAGGATGACCAGGCCCGCCAGCACCGCGACGAACAGCGAGCCCGCGAAGTAGCTGCCGAACGTCGAGTACACGATGCGGCCGAGGCGGTCGGCCCGGCGCCGCCGGGCGACCGGCACCAGCGAGCGGAAGCGGCGCACGACCACCTCGCCGTCGACGAGGACCCCCAGGGCGGTGACGAGCACGACGAACGCGCTGAGCACGCCGCCCAGCAGGCGCTCGCCGACGTCCGCGAGCGTGGCGTCGTCGATGTTCGCCGGCGCGTCCTCGAGCCACTCGTCGACCTTCACCGCGGCGTCGGCCGACTCGAGGCGGGGCCCCACGACGGGCCACGAGTAGAAGTCGCGCACGGTCGACGGCAGCTCCTCGCCGAACTCGCGGGACTGGTCGATGGCCGCCGGCGCGACCAGCAGCACGACGGCCGCGACGGCCAGCGTGAGCCCGGTGCCGACGATGACCACGGCGCTGCCGCGCGTCGTCCGCCAGCGGCGCTGCACTGCAGTGACGACCGGCGACAGCGCGATGCCCAACAGCACGCCGACACCGATGCCGGTGAGCACGTCGGTGGCCACGGAGGCGACGGCGAAGAACGCCGCGGCGAGGGCGGCGGCGCCGGCCAGGGCGACGAACGACCACGGGTCGATGTCGACCACGAGGTGGCCGGGCTCGGGCTCTGACCCGGTGGCGGTCGCCGACTCTGGCGGGCCCGGATCGTCAGCCGTGTGCGACATCGACCGTACGGTAGGCGATGCCGGGCACGCCGGGACCGCCCCGTCCTCGGGTCGGGTCGCCTGCCGCCCGCCCGGTACGGTACGGCCAGTGCCAGTCGCACCTCCGGAGCCGCCGACCCGCGTCGTCCGCATCTCCGCGCGCTCGGCCGTCCTGGCCGTCGCGATGGTCGTGCTCGCGCTGATCGCGCAGCGGGTGTTCGTCGCCGCTCACCGCCCGCTGTCGTGGGCGGCGGCGGCGGTCGTGATCGCCGTGCTCATCGACCCGATCGTCGACGTGCTCGACCGGCGCATCCCCCGCCTCCCGGCGGTCATCCTGGGGCTGCTGGTCGCCGCGGTCGCGGTCTGGGGCGTCATCTACGTCGCGTTCGACGACCTGTCGTCGGGCATCGACCAGCTGAGCGAGGCCGCCCAGGAGGCGGCTGCCGAGCTGGAGGATCGTGAGGACGGCATCGGGAACCTGGCGCGCGACGTCGACGCGACGCGGCGCGTCGACCTGTTCGTCGAGGCGCTCGACGAACGCGTCACCGGTGGCGACGACGTGCTGGCCTCCACGGCCGGCACCGCGCCGACCTACTTCGTGGGCGGCATCCTCACCCTGTTCCTCATGTCGTACGGGCCGCGCCTCGCCCGGTCGGCGGTCGAGCAGATCCCCGATCGGCCGACGCGGCGCGTGGTGACCGAGATCGTCACCGCCGCCCTCCACCGCTCCCGCCGGGCGATCCTGCTCACCGTCGCCGAGGGCATCGTGGCCGGCTTGGCCGTGGCAGGAGCCGCGAGCCTGCTCGACGTCCCCTCGCCCGCGGCCCTCGGCCTGACGGCCGGCCTCCTCGCCCTGCTCCCCCACGTCGGGCTCGTCCTGGGCACCCTGCCGCTGATGCTGCTGGTGCTCGCGCTGCGGTCCGATCTGGCCACGATCGTGACCGTGGCGGTCGTGCTCGCCTGCCAGCTGTTCGACTCGTTCTGGCTGCGGCGTCGCATCGCCCGGCGGAGCGTGCACATCGGTCTGCTGGTGCCGTGGATCGTCGTCCTGGTCGGGTACGCGGTGTACGGCGTCGGCGGCGCCGCCTACGGCTTGGCCTTCGCGGTGTTCGGGCTGGCGGTGCTGGACGAGATCGGCACGCGCTCCCGCAACCCGATCGGCCTCGACCCCGTCGACGACCAGCCGCCCGGCACCGGCGACGACGGCGCGGTCGCCCCACCGGACGCCCCCGACCCGTCACCACCTCCCAGCGCGATCGCAGGACTCGCCCATGCCGACTGACGACACCGGGACCGAGCCGGACTTCCGGTTCACGCTGGCGAACGAGCGCACGTTCCTCGCCTGGATCCGCACGTCACTCGCCCTGATGGCCGGCGGCATCGCCCTCAACGAGATCGAGGTCTTCGCGAGCGAGACGGCCCGCGTCATCCTCGGCGTGACGGCGGTGGTGCTCAGCCTGGTGCTGGCGCTGTCGGCGTACGTCCGATGGCAGCAGGTGCAACAGGCCATGCGACGCGGCGAGCCGCTCCCCCACCCGTGGGCCGTGCCGTTGCTCGCGACCGGGGTCGTGACCGTGGCCGGCATCGTGGCGCTGGTGATCGCGTTCCGATGACCCCGGACGAGCCGGTCAGCCGCGAGGACGCCATCGGCGCGCAGGCCGAGCGCACCGAGATGGCGTGGGTGCGCACGACCTTGGCGAGCGCGGCGCTGGCGGCGGCGGCGGGCCACCTCGCCGATGCGAACACCGGCCTGGTCGTGGCGCTCGCCATCGGTGCCATCGTGGCGACCCCGGGCCTCGTCGGGTCGTGGTGGCGCAGCCGCGGGTTGCGCGCCGGTCCGGTACCGGATCCTCCCCGGGCGGCAGGTGTCGCCCTGCTCGTGGCCACCGTGGTGGTGGCCGACGTCCTCGTGCTCATCCAGTTGCTCTCCTGAGCCGCGCCTGCGGTCTTCGGGAGCGTGCCGGCCCGTTGCTAAGGTCGGCCCTCCTGACTGCGGGTCAAGTGGCCGGCGCGGTCGAGGTGGCGTGAGTCGACGAGCAGCGACGTGAGGGACGAGCGATGGAGATGAGCTACTCCGAGGCGGTCGCGGCCGTGACGGCACCGGGCGAGCGGTTCGAGACCGGCACCGTCGCCATCGACGGCATCCCCACCACCGTGTTCGTCAACGCGCCGCCCACCCTCCGGGCCGTGTTCGACACCGCCCGGCAGCGGGGGGACGGCACCTTCCTCGTCTACGAGGACGAGCGGTGGACCTTCGCCGAGGTGATGCGCCAGGTCGACGCCCTGGGGTCGCTGCTGGTCGACACCTATGGGGTCCGCACGGGCGACCGGGTGGCGATCGGCATGCGCAACTACCCCGAGTGGGTCGTCGCCTTCGCGGCCATCACCTCGATCGGAGCGATCTCCGTGTCGCTGAACGCGTGGTGGACCGAGGACGAGCTCGGTTGGGCGCTCGAGGACTGCGGCGCCGTCGCGCTCGTCGCCGACCGCGAGCGGGTCGAGCGCACCCGCAGCTCCGCCGACAAGTTGGGTGTGCGCGTGCTCGGGGTGCGCCTCGGCGACGATCCCGACGGCCAGCTCGCCGGGGTCGACCGCTGGGAGTCGGCCCTCCCGCTCGGCGCCCCACTGCCCGATGTCGACATCGCGCCCGACGACGACGCCACCATCCTCTACACGTCGGGCACGACCGGGCGGCCCAAGGGCGCCGTGTCGACGCACCGGGCCGTCACCCAGGCGCTGGCCGGCTACAGCTGCCGGGCGGCGGTCGACCGTCTGCGCCGCGGGCCCGACGGCTCCGCCGGGCGAGCCACCCCGGCGTTCATCCTGATCGTGCCGCTGTTCCACGTGACGGGGTCGATCCCCGTCATGCTCGG
>JAFGPU010000179.1 GCA_016936035.1 Acidimicrobiales bacterium | reverse complement strand
GCGGACGACGTCTCGGGGTGCGCGCCGGTCCGGCCCGGGGTCGCGTCGGGCCCAGGGGCGGTCGGGGGTGGCGTGACGGCGTCGGCCGACGCCGGCTGGTCGGTCACGCCTCTGGCGCTCGCAACTCGTCGTCGTGGGTTGTCGTGCGCATAACGGTGCCCTCCCCGCTGTCGCGGCCCCGGGTCGTGCCGTCGGACCGTCACAGCGACGGCCCTGGGTCTTGTCGGTGCGAGTCACGCTACCCCCGGCGGCCACCGGTGCGGACGGGTTTCCGCACCGGGAGGGTCGCCGGGGACGGGTGCGGCTCAGCCCCGGGGGGCAGGCGCCGGCTCGGGCACGCGGTCGGCCCTGCCGACGGTCGGCTCGTGGCGCGGTGCCATGCCGCGCGTGACCCAGCCCCGGTCCTCGGCCCACACCAGCATCGGCGGCAGGAACACCAGGGCCGACAGCAGCGCCACCGACACGTTCATGGCCACGATCATGCCGAAGTCGCGCAGCAGCGGCAGCGACGAGAACGCGATGACGGCCACGCCGGCCACCGCGGTCAACGCCGAGGCGATGAACGCCCGGCCGGTGCGGGCCGCCGCCACGTCGGCCGCCTCGTCCGGCGAGTAGCCGCGCTGACGCTCCTCGATGAACCGCAACAGGATCAGCGAGGTGAACTCGGTGCACAGCGCCACCACCAGCGGCCCGCCGACGGCGGTCATCGGGCTGAGCTGCAGGTCGAGCACCCAGGCGACGAGCGAGGCCGCGCCCACCGCGATGAGCACCGGCACCATCGACAGCAGCGACCGCACGACGCTGCGCAGGCGCACGGTGAGGAAGAGGAACACGAACGCCACGGCCAGGTACGTGAGCAGGATGCGGTTGGCCTCGATGTTCTCGAGCAGCCCCACGCCGACGACGGCGAGCCCCGACGGCGTGGCGCGCAGGCCATCGGGAAGGGCGACGCCCTCGGCGGTGGTGCCCGAGTCGAGCTCGTCGCGGATCTCGTTGGTGTAGACGGCCCGTTCCTCGAGCGACCCCGGGCCGGTGCGGAACACCAGGTTGAGCGCGCCGCTGTCCGGGTTGATGAGCGACCTCTGGATGTCCGGCGGGGCCACCTCGTACGCGCGCTGCACGTCGGCCCCCGTCGGGGGCAGGACCGTGGTGCCCGGCACCTCGAGGAGGAAGGAAACGGTCGTGACGATCGACGACGCGGTGAGCAGCTCGTTCGGGCGGGCGGCGAGCTGCTCGTTGGCGAACGCGGTGACGAAGCCGGCCGTCTCGTCGGTGAACACGCTGCCGTCGGCCTCGATGAAGATGCCGAGCTCGGCCGACGACCCGGTCTCGGCCTTGAGCGTGTCGATGTCGCGGATGACCTGCGTGTCCTGGTTGACCCACTCCTCGACGTCGCTCTGGATCTCGAGCTCGCTCTCGACGGCGATGCCCCCGGCGAACACCAGCACGCTGGCCACGGCCAGCGGCACCGCGCTGGCCCGGGGCAGGTTGCCCAGGCCCACGACGAGCTTGGCCAGGGCGCCGCGGCTGAAGTCACGACCCGTGGTGGGCGAGCGGTACTCGCGGATGCCCAGAGTGGCCAGCGTCAGCAGGATGCTGCACAGGCAGATGACGCCGATGCCGATCGCCAGCAGGAGGCCGAAGTCGCGGATCATCGGCACCCGTGCGAACCGCAGGGCGAGGAAGGCGAAGATCGCGTCGAAGGTGACGACGAGCAGGGCGGGACCCAGGTTGACCGACGCTTCCTGGATCGGGTGGGTCGCCCGGTCGATCACCACCTCTTCCTCGATGCGCGAGTGCATCTGGATCGCGTAGTCGATGCCCACGCCCAGCATCACGGGCAGCCCGGCGATGGTGACCACCGACAGCGGGATGCCCAGGTACCCGGCCAGCCCGAACGCCCACGTGATGCCGACGAGGACGATGAACAGGGGCAGCAGGCGCCAGCGGACGCCGAACAGCAGGACCAGGATGACCACCATGATCGCCACGGCGATGCCGCCCAGGGTGAGCATGCCGCCGCGCAGGTAGTCGTTCAGGTCCTTGAGCAGCACCGGGGCTCCGGTGGTGACGGTGGACGCGTTGGCGAAGGGCTCGGCCTGGACGACGTCCATGACCCGGTCGGCGGCGATGCCCTCGTCCTCGAGCGAGGCGTTGCCGTCGAGGCGGGTGATGATCTGCGCGTGCCCCTCGTCGGGGAAGAAGGGGCGCAGCGACTTGCGGATCTCGCCCTGGTTGTCGAACAGCAGGAACTCGATCCACTGGGGGTTGTCGAAGCTGCGCTCGCCCGCCACCGCGTTGATGCGGTCGAGCGTCGTGAACGAGTCGTCGAGCCGGATCTGCTGGGCGGCGGGGTCGGGGTCGCGGTCGCGGGCGCCGAGCAGCGCCTGCCCGGCCACGCTGCGGGTGACGTCGTCCGGGGCCTCGGGGGGACCGGTGACCATGCTCTGGGTGAACTCGAGCGCGGTGAGCGGCGTGATGACGGTGAACACGCCGTCGGTCGCCCGCAGGTCCTCCTCGACCTGCCGCAGGTGGTCGATGTTCTCGGGCGTGAACAGGTCGGCGACCGTCGTGCCCTCGTCCATCGTGAACAGGCTGACCATCGCCTGGCCGCCGAACAGGTCCTGGTAGGCGACGCTGTCCTTGTAGACCTGCTCGTCCTCGTTGAGGTACGAGTCCTGCCCGGTGGCGAAGTCGAGCTTGGTGATGCCCACGCCGAGCACCAGGGTGATCGCCAACCCGACCGCGCCGACGATGCCGGCGTGCTTGCCGAAGTTGAGGGCCATCCACGTCCACACGCGTCGCATCGCTCAGCTCGCCTTCCCGGGCTCGACGCCCTCCCCAGCGGCGGGAGGGTCCCAGCGACATTACAGGGGTGACCGGGCTGACCGGCAGTCCGTTGCGGGCGGTCGTGCCGCCCGCCCGGGGCGAGTCAGCGAGGGGTGATGGCGTCGGCGCCGCCCAGATAGGGCCGCAGCACGTCCACGATCGCCACCGTGCCGTCTTGACGGCGGTGGGTCTCGAGGTAGGCCGCGACCGTGCGTGGCCACCCCATCGCCGAACCGTTGACCGTGTGGGCGACCGCCGTGCCCTTGGGCTTGGACGGCGTGCCGTCAGGCCCGATCTCGGGCTGGGGCCGGAAGCGGATGTTGGCCCGCCGGGCCTGGTAGTCGGTGAACCACGACACCGACGAGACCTCGAGCCACTGGTCGACGCCGGGGGCGTAGGCCTCGATGTCCCACGTGCGGGCCGCCGAGTTGCCCAGGTCGCCGGTGCACAGGTCGACGACGCGGTAGGCGAGGCCCAGGTCGCGCAGCAGCCCCTCGCTGCGGGCGAGCACGTCCTGCTGGCAGGCGACGGCCTGGGCGGCGTCGCCCGCGACGGCCAGGAGCTCGACCTTGTCGAACTCGTGCGTGCGCAGCAGGCCGCGGGTGTCCTTGCCGGCGGCACCCGCCTCGCGCCGGAAGCACGACGTGTGGGCCATGTACCGAAGGGGCAGCTGGCCGGCGTCGAGGATCTCGTCGCGATGCAGGGAGGTGAGCGGCACCTCGGCGGTGGGGATGGCCCACAGGTCGTCGCGCTCGACGTGGTAGGCCTCGTCGGCGAACTTTGGCAGGTGCCCGGTCGAGACCATGGTCTCGGTGAGCACCAGCGTGGGCGGCCGCACCTCGTCGTAGGCGTCGGCGTTGCGGTCGAGGCTGAGCTGCACCATCGCCCGCAGCAACCGGGCCCCCCACCCCCGGTACATGATGAACATCGAGCCCGAGATCTTGGTGGCCCGGGTGAACTCGAACAGGCCCAGCTCGTCGCCGATGTCCCAGTGGGGCACGCGCTGGTGGTCGCCGTAGGCGCCCGGGTCGTAGCCCTCGGTGCGCAGCACGACGTTGTCGGCCTCGCCGGCGCCGTCGGGGGCGTCGTCGCTGGGGGTGTTGGGCACGGTGAGCAGCAGGCCACGGATGTCGTCGCCCAGCCGGTCGGCCTCGCCCGCCAGCACCTTCTCGCGCTCGCCCAGGGCGCGGCTCTCGGCCATCTTGGCCTCGGCCGCGTCGGCCTGGCCCTGCCCCCGCAGCCGGCCCACCTGCTTGGAGAGGCTCTTGACCTGGCTGCGGACCTCGTCACGCTCGGCCGTGAGGCGGCGCTGCTCGGCGTCGAGGGCCAGGATCTGGTCGACGACCTCGGAGGTGCCCGGGCCCCGGCGGTCGAGCGCGGCGCGGACGGCCTCGGGCTCGGTGCGGATGCGTCGGAGGTCGAGCATGGGACGCGAGGCTACCGGTGAGGCATGGGCGCCCCCGCACGCGATCGCCCGGCGTCGCGGCGGGCGATGTGTGGGCCGCACGCCCGCCGGCCGGGTAGCGTCGCTGCCGCCATGGCCGCCGTCGATGTCGAGTCGCTCACCGTCACCTACGGCAAGGTGACCGCCGTCGACGACCTGAGCTTCCAGGCCGAGGCGGGCGAGGTGACCTGCCTCCTCGGGCCGAACGGCGCCGGCAAGACCTCGACCGTCGAGGCGCTCGAGGGCCTGCGCCGGCCCACATCGGGGCGGCTGGCGGTCATCGGGCTCGACCCCCGCGTCGACCACCGCACGCTCACCGAGCGCATGGGGGTGATGTTGCAGGAGGGCGGCATCCATCCCGCCATGCGGGTCGGCGAGGCGCTGCGCCACGCCGCCGCGCTCTACCCCAACCCGGTCGACCCCCGGGGCCTCGTCGACCGGCTGGGGCTCAGCGGCCTCGAACGCCGCCCCCATCGCCGGCTCTCCGGTGGCGAGCAGCGCCGCCTGGCGTTGGCGCTCGCCCTGGTCGGGCGCCCGCAGGTGGCCTTCCTCGACGAGCCCACCGCCGGCGTCGACCCCGCGGGGCGGCAGGTGATCCGCCAGGTCATCGCCGACCTCCGCAGCGACGGCGTCACGGTGCTGCTCACCACGCACGACCTCGACGAGGCCGAGCGCGTCGCCGACCGGGTGGTCATCGTCGTCGGCGGCCGGCTGGTCGCCGACGGCACGCTCGACGAGCTGACCCGGTCGAGCGGCACCGACGAGCAGGTGCGGTTCCGGGCGCCCCCCGGCCTCGACCGCGCCTCGCTGGCGCAGCGCCTCGGCGGCGTCTCGGTCACCGAGACGGCGCCCGGCGACTACGCCGTCGCCACGTCGCCCACCCCGCAGGCCGTGGCGGCCATCACCGGATGGCTCGCGGACCACGACCTGCCGCTCGCCGACCTTCGTGCGGGCCGGCAGCGCCTCGAGGACGTCTACCTGCGGCTGACCGCGGAAGGCGCCCCGGCGTCACGCCGGCGTCGTCGCGGTCCGGAGCGCCGGGAACGTGCCGCCGACGAGGGGCCGGCCGGCGAGCGCCCCGACGGGCGACGACGCGCACGGTCCGGTGCACGGTCGGTCGAGCCGTCCGGCGAGCGGCCGGGACGGAACCCCGACGGCGGGCACGACATGTCCGGGTGGCACGACGCGCCCGGCGGGGACGACCCACCCGGCCGGGACGACACACCCCGCGAGGAGGGCCGGCGCGACCCCGAGGGCCCGTCCCGCCGGCCCGACGCGGCGGACGCCGCCCCCCGCCCCACGCTGACGCCCGACGAGATCATCCCCCTCGCCCGCTACTTCGACCGCACCCGGGACGCGCTCGACGACCTGCGCTCAGGCACCCCCCGTCACGATGACGATCCGCCGGACCGCGACGAGGAGCGCGGCTGGTGAGAGCGCTCGCCGCCCAGCTCCGGCTCGAACTGGCGCTCATCCTGCGCAACGGCGAGTCGCTGCTGCTCACCATCGGCATCCCGGTCGCGGTGCTCGTGTTCTTCTCGCTGGTCGACGTGCTGCCCATCGAGGGCGACGCCGTCGACTTCCTCGCGCCGGGCACGCTGGCGCTGGCCGTGCTGGCCACCGCCTTCGCCAACCTCGCCATCTCGACAGGCTTCGACCGGTCCTACGGGGTGCTCAAGCGCCTGGGCACCACACCGCTGGGGCGCCCCCGGCTGGTGGCCGCCAAGAGCCTCGCTGTCGGCGCCGTCATCGCCGTGCAGGCCGTGGTCCTGGGGGCGACGGCGGTGGCCCTGGGCTGGGAGCCCGACGTCGATCCGCTGCCACTCGCCGGCGCGCTGGTGCTGGCCGTCGCGGCCTTCTCCGGCCTGGCGTTGGTGCTGGCGGGACGGCTGCGGGCCCTGGTGACGCTCGCCGCCGCCAACGCCGTCTTCGTGGGCCTGCTGCTGCTGTCGGGCATGGTGTTCCCGCTCGACGAGCTGCCGTCGGGGCTGCGGGCCGCCGCCCGCTCGTTGCCCTCGACCGCGCTGGCCGAGGCCGCGCGCGGTGCCCTCACCGCGGGGGTCGACGTGCCCGGCCGGGTGTGGCCGGTGCTGGCGATCTGGGCGCTGGCGGCCGTGGCGCTCGCCGTCGCCCTCTTCCGCTGGGAACCGAACGACTGAGAACCGCCCGCATGGCCCGCTGGACCTCCGCCGACCTGCCCGACCAGTCGGGACGAACCGTGCTCGTCACCGGGGCCAACAGCGGCCTCGGCCTCCGGTCGGCCGAGGCGCTGGCTCGCCGGGGCGCAACGGTCGTGATGGCGTGCCGCAGCGCGGCGCGTGCCGAGGCCGCACGCGCCCGGGTGGCGGCGGTCGCATCGGGACCGCCACCGGTGGTCGTGCCCCTCGACCTCGCCGACCTCGCGTCTGTCCGCAAGGCGGCCGCCGAGGTCGACGCCTCGGTCGCGGCCCTGGACGTGCTGATGAACAACGCCGGGGTCATGGCGCCGCCGCCCGGCCGCACGGCCGACGGGTTCGAGGTGCAGTTCGGCACCAACCACCTCGGCCACTTCGCGCTCACCGGGCTGCTGCTGGGCGCGCTGCGGCGAGCGCCCGCGCCCCGGGTCGTCACCACCTCGTCGCTCATGCACCGCTGGCACGCGGGCGGCTGGGACGACCGCGACCTCGAGGGCGACGCAGGCGGCAGGTGGCCGGCCTACGGGCGGTCGAAGCTCGCCAACCTGCTCTTCATGCGCGAGCTCGCCCGCCGGTCCGCCGAGGCCGGTGTCGGCCTGGTGTCGGTGGCGGCGCACCCCGGTTACGCGTCGACCCACCTGCAGGTGGCCAGCGCGGCGGCGAGCGCCGGCGGCTGGCTCGTCCAGCGTGCCGCGGGGGCGGCCGTGGCCGCCGGCAACCGCCTCGTCGCCCAGTCGGACGCAGCCGGCGCCCTGCCCCAGCTCTACGCGGCGACGATGCCCGACGTGGCGGCCGGCGACTACTTCGGCCCCGGCGGCCCGTTCGAGATGCGGGGCTCGCCCACGCGGGTCGGCCTGTCGGCGGCCGCCCGTGACGACGCCGCCGCCCGGCGCCTGTGGGCCGTCTCCGAGCAGCTGACCGGCGTCACCTACCCGTGGTGAGCCACGGTGCCGAACCGGGTCGACGGCAGTGGCGGCCCGGCGCCCGCCACGGCGTCACCCCGGCGTCTCGGCGTCAGGGCTGCCGGAACGGGGGTTCCGCGGGAGGCGGGGTGGTCTCGAACTCGCGCTCGACGTCGGCCCACGTCAGCTCCGTCGGCGGGCCGGCCTGGTCGACGGCCTTGTCGCTGTCGCCGAAGTGCGCGGCCCACTGGAAGAACCGGGTGGTGATGACCACCCACAGGAACCCGCCGCCGACCAGTTTCATGATGACGCCGGCCATCTGCTGGTCGTCGGTGATCGTCAGGCCCCACAGGCGGTCGGGCACCTCGTAGGCCGAGTAGATCGTGCCCTCGGCGAACGTCAGCCACCCCGCCGGGACCGTGGGGATGATCGACGTCACGAACAGGTACAGCATCTGTGCGGGGTACGAGATGCGCAGCTCCGGCAGCGGCCCCACCACCGGCATCCACAGCAGGAACGCGGTGAACACCAGCACCGCGTGCAGCAGGTAGTGCACCGGGCCGTTCTCGACCGCCAGGTTCACGATGCCCGGCGCGTGGGTGAACAGCACGAAGCCGTTGAACAGCAGCGCCGCCACCACGGGGCGGGCCAGGAAGTCGAAGGCGCGCTTCACCCGCCCCCGGCCGAGCACGATGCGGGCCAGCCACTCGGGCGTGGCGAGCAGCAGCACCGGCGGCACCAGGTAGGTGAGCACCATGTGCTGGGTCATGTGCACCGAGAAGAGGTACTCCTCGCCGACGTCGTGCACGGGCCAGTCGGAGGCCACCCACAGCAGGATCAGGCCCAGCACCAGCCAGGCGATCTGCTGCCGGCTAGCCACGGGCCGGCCCGCCGGCACCACCTTGGGCCCGACGACGCGCAGTGCGTACCCGGCGAGCACGGCGACGCCGCCCACCAGCACCCAGACCTCCGGGTGCGGCTGCCACCGCCAGAAGTCTGCGGCGGCGAGCAGGCTCACGTCAGGTCATCCCCCGTAGCTCGACGACCAGTACTCCATCGAGGTGAGCACGATGACGTACACGGCGACGGCCAGCAGCAAACCGAAGACGAAGACCCGCCGGAACAGCGGGTTGTCGAACCGCAGGTGCATGAACGCCCCGGCCACGACGGCGAACTTGATGATCATCATCGGGAACAGCAGCGCCACCAGCAGGGGCGTGCTGGGGTCCTTGATGAAGTAGGTGCCCACCTCGAGCGCCGTCAGGACGGCGAGGAAGACGGCCACCTTGATGTAGGTGCTGTCGCTGGGATGGGCGTGCTGGTGGGCCTCGTGGTCGGGCTCGAGCGGCCCTGCCGCACCCCGCTCTTCGGTTTCGACGCTCATCTTTCGCTCCCCACGATCACGGGATCAGGTAGACGACCGTGAAGATCAGGATCCACACGATGTCGACGAAGTGCCAGTAGAGGCCGAAGATCTCGACGGTCTCGGCCCGCTCCGGCCCGAGGTTGCCGCGCACCGACATCACGAACAACGACAGCAGGAACACGATGCCGACGCTGACGTGCACGCCGTGGAAGCCGGTGAGCGTGTAGAACGCCGAGCCGAACAGGTTGGTGGTGTAGCCCAGGCCCTCGTTCACGAAGGACGTGAACTCGTACACCTGACCGGCGATGAACACGCCGCCGAGCAGGGCGGTGGTCAGCAGGAAGGTGCGGCTCCGGCGCTCGTCGCCCCGGTGGATCGCCCCCACGGCCAGCGCCATCGTCAGCGAGCTGAACAACAGCACGAAGCTCGACACCGACGTGAACGGGATGTCGAAGAACTCGTGGCTGGGCGAGGGCCCGCTGACCGAGCGGTGGCGCAGCAGCAGGTAGGTGGAGATGAGCCCGCCGAACAGCAGGCAGTCCGACCCGAGGAACACCCACATGGCCAGCTTCTCGTTGGAGACGCCGGTGCTGGTGTCGTGGCTGGGCACGCCCTTGTCGTGCAGGGCCGGGTCGGTGTCGTGCGCGGCGAACGCGGTGTCAGTCATCGGAGGAAGCCTTCTCGTCGGACGCGGACGCGGTGGGGGCCGACACCCCGGCGGGCTGCGGCTCGCCGGGTCCACCGGCGGTGGCGCTCTCGCCGCCGGCCGGAAGCTCGGCCTCGGCACCGTCGTGGCCGTCGTCGTGACCGTCGTGGCCGTGCGGCCCGTGGTGGGCCTCGGGGTCGTCGGCCGGCTCGTAGCCCCAGCCGAAGCCGCCGATGACCACGATCAGGCCACCGAGGGCGGCCAGGCCCAGGTTGAAGATGAGGCCGTAGCCGATGATCGGCAGGCCGACGGCCATCACCAGCGGCCAGTACGACGGTGAGGGCAGGTGCACGCCCGTGCCGTCACCCGGCTGTGCGACCTGGGCGCCGGTGGCGACGCGCACGACCTTGCCCGTCTCGTCCTCCTGGTACTTGCGGTGCCAGAACTCGTCGAGGCGCGAGACGGTGGGCGTGACGTCGAAGTTGTGGGTGGGGGCGGGCGACTGGATCATCCACTCGAGGCCGCGGGCGTCCCACGGGTCGGGGCCGGGATCGACCGGGTTGGCCCGGTGCCTCCGCCAGCTCGCGACGACGTTCCAGGCGAAGATCAGCATCGAGATCGTGATGATGAACACGCCGATGGTCGCCACCAGGTTCCAGAAGTCGAACCCGTAGCCCTCGACGTAGGTGTGCATGCGGCGCGGCATGCCCTGCAGGCCGAGCACGTGCATGGGCCCGAAGGTGAGGTTGAACCCGATCAGGATGGTCCAGAAGTGCCACTTGCCCAGCTTCTCGTCGAGCATGTGGCCGAAGGCCTTGGGCCACCAGAAGTACATGGCGCCGAGGAAGCCCAACAGGGCGCCGCCGAAGATGACGTAGTGGAAGTGGGCGACGATGTAGTAGGTGTCGGTCTGCTGGGTGTCGGACGGGGCGACGGCGTGGGTGACGCCCGACAGGCCACCGATGGTGAACATCGTGACCAGGCCGATGCAGAACAGCATGGGCGTGGTGAAGCTGAGCTTGCCGCCCCACATCGTCGCCATCCAGTTGAGGATCTTCACGCCCGTGGGCACGGCGATGAACATGGTCGACATGGCGAAGGCCGCGACCGACAGGGGCCCCATGCCGGACGAGAACATGTGGTGCGCCCACACGCCCCAGCCCATGAAGCCGATGGCGATGCCGGAGAACACCATGAACGGGTAGCCGAAGATCGGCTTGCGCGAGAACACCGGGATGATCTCGGACACGATGCCGAACGCCGGCAGGATCAGGATGTAGACCTCCGGGTGACCGAAGATCCAGAAGAGGTGCTCCCACAGCATCGGGTCCGCGCCCTTCGACACGTCGAAGAACGCGGCGTCGAAGAGCCGGTCGAAGGTGAGCAGGAACAGCGCCACCGAGATGACCGGCAGGGCGAACACCAGCAGCAGCTGCGTGACCAGCGACATCCAGGTGAACACCGGCATCTTCATCAGCGTCATGCCCGGCGCCCGCATGTTCAGCACCGTGACCACCAGGTTGATGGCGCCGACCAGCGAGGCGATGCCGGTGATCTGCAGGCCGATGGCGTAGAAGTCCATGCCGTGGCTGGGCGAGAACGTCACGCCCGTGTTGGGGGCGTAGGCGAACCAGCCGCCGTCCGCGCCGCCGCCGAGGAACCACGACGTGTTCAGCATGAGGCCGCCGCCGAGGAAGCACCAGAAGCTGAACGCGTTCAGCCGGGGGAAGGCGACGTCACGGGCGCCGATCTGCAGCGGCATGAGGTAGTTCATGAACGCCGCGCCCATCGGGATGACGACGAGGAAGATCATCGTCACGCCGTGCATGGTGAACAGCTGGTTGTAGAGGTCGGCCGAGTACAGCTTC
>JAFGPU010000178.1 GCA_016936035.1 Acidimicrobiales bacterium | reverse complement strand
TCGATCCGCCGGTCGAGCGGCACCCCGACCTGGGTGAGCTCGGTGGCGGCGTCGAACGCGGCGGGTGCGACGATCGCCCACCGGCCGTCCTCGCGGGCACGGGCGATGCCCAGGCTCTCGACCAGGTCGGCGTCGAAGGCGGCCGGGTCGAGGCCGAGGCGGGCGGCGACCTCGTCGGTGGTGATCACCTCCGGCTCGGGCTCGGCCGACTGGGCGACGGCGGCCTTCACGAACGCGAGGGCGGTGGTCGCCGCACTGCCGGGCGCCCGGTCGAGCAGCCGCCGGATGGCGGTGAGCGTGAGGCCGTGGGCCTGCAGGTCGCGGATCGACTCGAGCCGGCTCACGTGGTCGGCGTCGTAGACGGCCACGCGGCCGGCGCGGCGTGGTGGCGGCAGCAGCCCCTCGGACTGGTACCAGCGGATGGTGCGCACCGTCGTGCCCGTCACGCGCGCGACCTCGTCGACCGTGTACTCGCCGTCGGGGACGGGCGAGAGGTCGGGAACGGCGGTCACCCGGCGCAGGTTAGGGAAGGGTTCACGTGGCCGACCACTCGCCGTCGAAGCGATCGCCCTTGACCGCGCCCTCGTCGGCGAGCTTGCGGAGGTGGGCCCACACGGTGCGCTCGGCCACCGGGTGCAGCTCGGCGGCGACTTCGGTGTAGATCTCCTCGACCAGCGCCGGGATGGTGGCCGTGCCGCGGGCGCGCACCGCGGCGAGCACCTGGGCCTCGCGGGCGAGGCGGTGCTCGATGGTGGCGTCGACGGCGGCGATGGGGTCGTCGATGACGTGGCCGTGCCCGGGGGCGATGGCCTTGAGCCGGGGGCGGATGGTCTTGAGGCGCTCGAGCGAGTCGAGGTAGGCCGCCATGTCGCCGTCGGGCGGGCTGATGACCACGGTCGACCCCTGCATGATGTGGTCGCCGGTGAAGAGCGTGCGCTCCTCGTTGAGGAGGTAGCAGAGCTGGTTGGAGGCGTGCCCCGGTGTGTGCAGGGCCGTGAGGTGGAACTCGGTGGCCTCGATGACCGACTTGTCGGCCAGGGTGCCGTCGAGCTTGACCTTGCCGCGACCGTCGCCGGGGCCGAACGCCAGCACCTCGGCACCGGTGCGCTTCCTGAGACCGACGGCGCCGGGCGAGTGGTCCTCGTGCGTGTGGGTGAGCAGGATCCAGCGGATGCGGTCGCCACCGCAACCGGCGATGGCGTCGAGGTGGGCCTCGTCGCCGGGCCCGGGGTCGATGACGGCGATCTCGTCGATGCCCACCAGGTAGGTGTTGGTGCCGGGGCCGGTCATCATGCCGGGGTTGTGGGCGACGATGCGCCGCACCATCGGCGACAGCGCGCCGGCGACGCCGTAGATGAGCGGCTTGGGCTGGGGTTGTTCGACAGCGGTGTCGTCGGTCACGGTGCGTCTCCGAGCTCGCCCCGCGCGGAGGAGCGGGGTGGTTCCTCCCAGCTCTCGGCATCCCAGACGTCGGTGGTGCCGCGGCGGGTCGTCGAGGTGCGCCGCGATACGACCGCCACCCGCGTGCGCCGCGAGACGTAGCGCAGCAGCGGGGCGCGCACGACCGCTCGCGTCGGTGGCAGCAGCAGGAGGAGTGCGAGCAGGTCGCTGATGAAGCCGGGGGCGATCATGAGCGCGCCGGCGAACAGGATGAGGCCGCCGTCGGCGACCTCGGTGTTGGGCATCTGCCCCCGGGCGAGCGTGGCCTGGATGCGGCGCAGGACACCCAGGCCCTCGCGCTTGGCGAGCCAGGCCCCGACGACCGAGATGGCGATGATCAGCCCGATCGTGTTGAGAGCCCCGATGGCGTCGGCCACCTGGATGATGACGGCCAGTTCGACGAGGGGAGCGACGAGGAAGACGATGACGAGCAGCAGTGCCATGCGTGGGGAGCGCCGACCGGGGTGGGGCGGGACGATCGGCTGCGGAGCTCAGCCTACCGTCGCGCCGGGGCCGTGAGCGGGCGTCTCACTGTCGCCACCTGCGGCGACGCAGGCCGTGATGTGACCCCCTTCACATCCCACTTACGCTCCGGTAACATGCCCCGCAACGTACGGGGGAGGGGGTTCCTCGTACGGCGTGGCTGGAGCGACGCGATCGACAGGGGGGAGCAATGGCGCACCTGGGGTTCCGGGGGGAACCAGTCCAGTGAGCGCCGGGGGGTTGCTCATCGAGTCGCTCCAGCCACGCCACTTCCCGCTCCCGCCGCCCGTCGGAGGCGGCGGCCCCGTCGGCGCGCCGGCAGACGCGAGTGCACCGGCCGACACCGATGCGAGGCAGCGAACCGGGCCCAAAACGACGGACGCAGCGCCTCCGCTCGGAGCGGACGACGCTGCGTCGCTGTCGACCTCGTGGTGGCAGCTAGTTGTGCTGCGCCACGGTGGCTCTGCGCTCAGCCTCGCTCAAACCTCCCCAGATCCCATGAGGCTCACGGATGCGCAGTGCGTAGTCGAGACACGGCTCACGCACCGGGCACGTGGCGCAAATCGCCTTGGCTTGTTCTTCGCGCCGCAGCTTCTCGCTCTTCCGCTCGAAGTGCGACGGTGGAAAGAAGACCACAGACTGCGGGCCGCGGCATGCAGCTCGCACCTGCCAATCTTCCTCGACGCGCTGTGCACTCACAGACACACCCCCCTTCCTCGGCGGACCATACAGCCGGTACGTACCAGAGACAAGGAAAAGTTTCTGGATCGAGAAGGGGTTCGTCACCAGCGATGTCGCAGGTCAGCACCCTTGTGAACGGCAGGTAACCCGGTGCTTGGTCTCGTATGACGCGCGGTGGCGAGATACGAAATACCTACACCTGATGCGAGCGTCAGTTGGGCTATGTCACTCGCCGGATCGGGCGCGCTCCCGATAGTCCCGCGCGCCCCCTTCCTCGGGCTCGACCTCGAGGATCAGACCCTCGATGGCGACCACCCTGGCGGGTGCGTCCTTGGGTATGGGGGTGGCCCGGTTCGTGCGCGCCCGCCACGGCGCGTCCCGCACGGTGACGATGCCATCGGGGTCGATGTCGGTGCGGGCGGCACCGAGCTCGCCGATCATCCAGTCGCGGCCGATGGTCGGCGTCGAGAACCGGCTGCGCACCATCGTGGGCATGCCGGCCACCATCGCCAGGGTCATGCCCACGAACGCGATCACCAGCGTCACCCAGCTGATCGAGACGCCGTCGAAAAGGACCAGCGACCCGAGGACGAAGCTCACCGTCGCGATGCCCGTCCACACCCGCGGGACGCCGATCTGCACGTCGACGGCGTAGCCGAACATGGCGAACAGCAGCAGGGCGACGCCGAGCGGCCGGGTGGGGAGCACGGCCAGGCCGTAGCAGCCGAGGACCAGCGACCCGGCGCCGACCACCCCGGCGATGCCCACACCCGCGGTGAACAGCTCGAACAGCAGGAGCGCGAGGCCGAGGACGAACAGCAGGTAGGCGGCGGCGGGGCTGGCGACCGTGTGCATGACCTGGCCGGTGATGCCCAGGCCGCCGAAGACGACGTCGGTGGCGGGCTGGCGCTGGCCGTCGACGACCTCGGTCTCGAAGCCGTCGATCTGCACGACGTACTCGAGGATGGTGGGCGCGTCGTTGTCGACCAGGTCGAGCTCGACCGCCCTCTCGGCGCCGACGCGGTCGCCCACGTCCGCGGTGCCCAGGTCGTCGGCTGCCAGGCCCCGGGCCTCGAGCAGGGCGGGGGTGATCTCGATGCTCGACCCGGGGGCGACGCCGGTCAGGTCGGCCGCGGCGACGAGGCGGACGGCGTCGTCGGTGGCCTTGCTGCCGGAGGGGCCGATCCACACGCCGACCGGGACCGGCGACTCGTCGATGGCCGCTACCAGGTCGTCGAGCTCGGCATCGTCGACGACCACGCCGCCGCTGTCGAACTGCAGCACGAGCGCGAGGGCGCACGCCTCCTCGGCGTCGGCCATCTGGTCGCCGACGAGGTCGGCGAGCACCGGGTCGATCAGGCCGTCGACCTCGACGACCACGACGGCGGCGCGTTCGGGGTCGTCGCAGCCGGTCTGCGCCGCGCTCGGGACGCTTGCCGCCAGCAGCGCGGCACCGGCGGCCACCAGTGCGGCACCGACCTTGGCGACGACGCCGCCACGGGTGCGGCCGCCGGGGGCACGGCGGCGCCTGCGAGCAATGCCCGTCGGCTTCGCTACAGTCCCGCGGGCTGTCCTCCGAGGGGCGGCTGACGACGTGCGCTGTGGATCCTGAACAGTTCTTCGCTGCATCTCGGCTGGTCATCGTGGCCGGGAAGGGCGGGGTCGGCAAGACGACGGTCAGC
>JAFGPU010000177.1 GCA_016936035.1 Acidimicrobiales bacterium | reverse complement strand
CGGTCAGCCGGCAGGGGCGTCGAGCGCCTCGCGCAGTCCCGTCATCTCCAGCAGCCGGTCGAGTGCGTCGGAGACGTGCGAGACCCGGAGCGAGACGCCGTTGGCCTCGGCGTCGTTGCGGGCCACCAGCAACGCCCGGAGGCCGGCCGAGTCGGCGAACGACAACCCGCGTGCGTCGATGGCGATCGCACGCGGGCTGTCGGCGAGGACCTGGGTGGTCGCGGCCGCGAGATCGGCAGCGGAGTGCAGGTCGAGCTCGCCGACCAGCGCGATGTGGGCGGTGTCGCCCTCGCGGCTGATCGTGACGGTCATCGACTGGTGCGGGTCGTTCATGGGCGTCGCTCCAGGGGGAACGCGATGTGCGGTCGACTGGCGGTGGTCTGGTCGAGCCGCCGGCGCGTGATCGGAGAAGATGACACTACCGTGTCGACGGCGTTCACACCTCGCCGACCGATGCGACCTCCGGTGCGCTCGCCAGCCGGGCCATCCACTCGCGCCGGTCTCCCGGTCGGCCGGCGACGGTCGCGGTGAGCACGAGGCCACCGTCCTGCTCGCGCACGGCGAGCTTCGACGTCTCGACGCCGCCACCGGTGTCGAGCGTGGCGATCACGGGCGCCGGGTCGACCGCCGCGCGCAGGCGGACCTCGATCGTCGACGACCGGCCGGCGAGGCGGTGCCGGACGAGGGCGCGCACCGGGCGCAGCAGCACCAGGCTCCCGACGAGGACGGCCGTGGCCACGGCCGCGGTCGTCACGTCGCCGACCCCGGCCGCCAGGCCGATGGCCGCGACGGTCCACAGGCTGGCCGCGGTGGTGAGGTTCCGGACGTTGCTTCCCTGGCGGAAGATGAGACCGGCACCGAGGAAGCCGATGCCGACCACCACGTTGGACGCCACCCGGGTGACGTCGGCCTGCAGGGTCGAGTTGGCGCGCAGCTGGTCGAACTCGAGGAAGCCCAGGGTGGAGATCACGCCGAACAACGAGGCGCCGAGCGCCACGGCGATGTGGGTGCGCAGGCCGGCAGCCTGGTCGGTCACCTCGCGCTCGAGGCCGACCACGCCTCCGAGGGCGGCGGCGACCAGCAGCCGGACGCCGACGTCGTCGTCCCAGGCGAAGCTCGTGTCGCCGGCGGCGGCGAGAAGCGCGGATGCGGTCGTCACGGGCGCATCCGTACCCCGCGCCGAGGGCCGTCAGCCCCCGGTCCGGTCGGCCGGTCGTGGCGGAGGCCCGAGACCGCTCACCCGGTGGTCAGACGGCGCACGAGCCGTCGGGGTCGGCGAGCGCGTCGCGCATCTTGGCCAGGCTCGCCTTCAGGAGCCGTGAGACCTGGACCTGGCTGACACCGACGAGCTCGGCGATGTGGGACTGCGTGAGGCCGCGCATGTAGCGCAGCTCGACGATGCGACGCTCGCGCGGCGGCAGGGCGGTCAGGACGCGCTGCACCGTCTCGGAGGCGTCGATGGCGTCGAGCGCGGGATCGAGGCCGCCGAGCATCGACAGGTCCTCGTCGCTGTCGTCGTCGCGGGCGCCGGGCAGCGTGGTCTTGCGGTAGCAGCGCGCAGCCTCGATCGCCTCGTGGATCTCCTCCTCGGGCACCCCCGTGTGCTCGGCGATCTCGGGGACCGTCGGCGACCGGCCCAGGATGTGGCCCAGGTCGTCGACGGCCACCTTCACGGTGTGCTGCAGGTCCTTGGCCCGCCGCGGCACGTGGACCGCCCAGGTCTTGTCGCGGAAGTGGCGGCGCAGCTCGCCGGTGATGGTCGGCACGGCGAAGGTCGAGAACGTCGCGCCGTAGTCGGGGTCGAAGCGCTCGACGGCCTTGAGGATGCCGAGCATCGCCACCTGCACGAGGTCGTCGAGCGGTTCGCCCTTGTTGGCGAAGCGCTTGGCGCAGTGCAGGGCGAGCCACCGGTGCTCCTCGATGAGCTCGTTGCGCAGTGTACGGTCGCCGCTGGCGCGAAACGCCCGGAAGCGCTCGGCGTCGGCGGTGTGATCGACGCCTCGGCGTCGGGACGGCGGTCGCCGACCGGGTGAGCTGGTGGTCTCGGACTCGGGTGCTCTGGTCGTCGTCTGCACGGCATCCTCTGATCGGTGGCGTCAGGGTGTTGCGGCACCCCAGCTACCCCGGCGTCAGGCCCGTAACCAGAAACTCGCGCGACGACCGGAGAGCCTGCGCCCTCCGGTCGTCGCGTGGTGTGATCGAATTGGTCGAGCGGTCGACGGTCAGTCGATGCGCAGCTGGCTGGTCAGCTCTTCGCGTCGGGCCTCGAAGTCGTCGAACTCGATCTTCCCGTCGTCGAAGGCGGCGTGCAGGTCCGCGAGCTGCGCCAGGATGGTGGCCTGGTCGACCTCGGGCTGAGGGGGCGGGCTCTCGTCGGGCTCGCCGCTCTGCTCGGACCGTTCAGCTCGCCGCTCCTGCTTGGCCCGCTGCTTGGCCTGCTTGTCGCGGTCTCGCTGCAGCTTCCCGAAGGTGGTGCGCCGGCGTGACACGCCTGCTCAGACCACCCTGACGTTCTGCGCTTCGTCGCCCTTGCGACCAGGCCCGACCTCGAACTCGACCTGCTGGCCCGCCTCGAGCGAGCGGTAGCCGCCGCCCTGGATGTTGGAGTAGTGGACGAACACGTCGTCCGCGCCATCGCGCGAGATGAAGCCGTAGCCCTTCTCCGCGTTGAAGAACTTGACGGTGCCGACTGCCATGGTGGATCTGCCTATCTGTTCCGCTTCGGACGATCGAGCGAACTTCGAGCATCGACCGTGCACACCGAGGCTACGCCGTCGTCCGGCCGATCGCGTGGTTCGCGGTTCCGGGTCACCGTCGTCGCGCCACGGCGATCAGCACCACCGTGGTGTTGCTCACGTTGTGCAGCGCCCGCAGCGGCAGCCCGTCCAACCAGAACACGGCGCGCTGGCCGTGCTGGTGGCGGGTGCCGCTCTCGGCCTCGAGCTCGACCACGCCGCGCGCCACGACGACGATGGCATCGCGCCACACCGTCGCCTCGTAGGGGAGCGAGCGCCCCGGTGCGATGGTGACGATCCGCCGCTCGAACCGAGGAGTCAGCTCGCCGTGCTCGAACGGCAGTCGCCCGTGGGCATCATCGGCGCCCATCAGCCGTGGCCCGGCCGGACACGCGCGGCGGGCAGGTCGGGCCGATACCCGTCGACGGTCCGACAGCGGCGCCCCTGCCGTGCACGGTCCATGCCGCTTTGACAACCGCCGGCGGCGAAACTCATCGCGCCGGCGGAGCGGTGGCGGCCCGGGTGCCGGCGCGGCGCCGGCGACCGTCGGCGCCCCGGTGCTCAGCCTGCCTGCGCGGAGCCGCCGGGCGCGTCGTCGTCGATCGCCAGCTCGACGAGGGGCAGGACCCGGTGGTGCAGCTGCTCGGTGAGCGCGATCTGCGTGGCCGTGCGGTTGATGCCGGCCACCTCGAGCACGCGGCCGATGACGTGCTGAAGGTGGTCGTTCGTGTGGGCGACGACGCGGCAGTGGAGGTCGCCGGGGCCCGTGACCGAGTGGATCTCCAGCACCTCGGGGATCTCGCGCAGATGGCGACACACGTCGTCGAGCCGCCCCTGGGCGATCTCGAGGCTGACGAAGGCGAGCACCTCGTACCCCATGGCCCGTAGGTCGAGGTCGGGGTCGAACCCCGAGATGACGCCCCGCTGTTGGAGCTTGTCGAGGCGCGCCTGTACCGTCCCTCGTGCCACGCCGAGCTGTCGGGCGAGCTCCATCACCCCCGCTCGGGGCGTGTCGCACATCGCCCTGATCAGCCGGGCGTCGAGCGCGTCGATTCCCCTGGGCAACATGGGCAATGTGTCTAGCACAACGCGCGGACTGGTGGCCAAATTGTTCAGTGGCTTTGCCGTCTCTTGACGGCCTGACGCCCTGCACCTTTCCTGGTTCCGGCACTTCGAACATCCGCCGACCTCAGGGGGACGCCATGGGCGACACGCTGATCGCTCGCCACGACGATCGCCGCGACATCGAGCCGCCGGCCCTCGGCGGCATCGACCACGTCGAGTGGTGGGTGGGGAACGCCCGTGCCTTCAGCGGCTTCCTCGCCTCGCACTTCGGCTTCGAGATCGTCGCCTACGCCGGGCCGGAGACGGGCCGGCGCGATCGCGTCTCCCACGTCCTCCAGCAGGGCCGCATCCGGTTCATGGTCACGGGTGCGCTGACGCCCGACTCGCCCATCGCGGAGCACGTCCGCGCCCACGGGGACGGTGTCCGTGACATCTGCTTCCTCGTCGACGACGCCGAGGCCGCGTACGACGCCGCACTGGCGCGGGGTGCGCTGCCGGAACGCCCGCCGAGCGTCGACACCGACGAGTTGGGGGCCATCCACCACTCGGCCATCCGCACCTACGGCGAGACCGTGCACACCTTCCTCGACCGCTCCGCGTACGCGGGCGAGTTCGCTCCCGGGTTCGGTCCGCCCCTGCTGCCCGCCGTGGGCGGCCCTCCCGTGGGGCTCACGCGCTTCGACCACATCGTCGGGAACGTCGAGAAGGGCCACCTCGACCAGTGGGTCGACTACTACGAGCACGTCCTCGGCTTCGATCCCCTGGTGCACTTCGACGACGACCAGATCTCCACCGAGTACTCGGCCCTCATGTCGACGGTCGTGTGGAACCACGACAAGGTCGTCCTGCCGATCAACGAGCCGGCCGAGGGCCGGCGCAAGAGCCAGATCGAGGAGTACCTCGACTACTACCGGTCGCCGGGCGTGCAGCACATGGCGCTGCACACACCGGACATCGTGGCCGCCGTGCGGGCCATGCGGCAGCGCGGGGTGCGGTTCCTGACCGTCCCGCCCGAGTACTACGACGAGGCCCGCGAGCGCATGGCGGGCGTGGACCTGCCGTGGGAGGCGCTGGCCGAGCTGGGCATCATGGTCGACCGCGACGCCGACGGCCACCTGCTGCAGATCTTCACCGAGAACCTGTGCGACCGGCCCACCGTGTTCTTCGAGATCATCCAGCGGGCGGGGGCGAAGGGCTTCGGTGCCGGGAACTTCAAGGCGCTGTTCGAGGCCATCGAGAGGGCGCAGGCAGCGCGCGGCAACCTGTAGCGCGGCGACCGCGCCGGCTCGCGGGCGGCGTGGTTCGGGCCGGCCGGCCGATGCGCACGAGGGGGGTCAGGCCGGCTGGCCCGGATCTGGCATGCGCTGCACGACGACCACCGACCCGTCACCGAGCGCCAGGGCGTCGGCCGTCGGCTCGGGCACCGGCAGGCTGAGACCCAGGCGCGAAGCCTGCACCTCGGCGTGGGCCACGGCGGCCTCGAGGTGCTGCACGGCGTCGTCGTGCTCGAGGCCGTCGGTCGCCTGCTCGAGCCGGGCGCGCGCCTGGACGACGAACGGCGCCAGCTCGGGCGTGAGCGGATCGGGCGTGCTCTCAGGCAGGGGAGTACCTCCGTCGTGAGCCATCACAACAGGGTACCGGCAGCCTGTGACACCGCGGCATCCGATGGCGGCGACCTACCGAAGGTGTGGTAGGTTCCTCCGTCCACCGGGCCGTTAGCTCAGTTGGCTAGAGCACCTGCATGACGCGCAGGGGGTCAGGGGTTCGAATCCCTTACGGCCCACCACCTGACCAGGGCATCAGCCCTGGTCAGTGTCGTTTCCGGCACAGTGGGGGCGCCCCGGGGGCTCAGGCCGCGGCGAAGCCGCTCACGCGCAGCTCGGGGGCCGACTTGCGGGCCTGCTCGACAGGCCGGCCGCAGTCGGGCACGGGCACCAGCCGTGCCACCTCGACCGTGGCGACGAAGGACGTTGCGGTGCCGTCCGGTGCCACGCCGTCGAGCCGGACCCGGGTGCGCCCGTCGTCCCGCTCGAGCACGGTCCCGGTCCGGCGGTGGTCGAGCCACGACCAGCCCACCGCCCGCAACGCCTCCCGGTCGGCCGCCTGCACCTCCGGAGCGTCGAGCCCCGCGCAGCCCCGGTAGCGGCTGGCCGCCTCGGCCACCGCGAGCGTGCGATCCGAGATGCCGACCAGCGTGTCGAGGTCGAGGTACGCCCACACCGTGCCCTCGGGCAACAGCAGCGCCGTCGGGGCGAAGCGATGGCCCCCGGTGTGACTCGTGCGGTGCACCCGCACCCCGGCCCCCAACCCCGGCATGGCCGTCACCAGCCGGGTCCCGAGCGACCCGCAGCAGGCGTCGCGCTTGCCGTGGGTGCACACGAGAACGTGACGCCCCACCTCGGCACCGGAAGCCACGGCCTCGGCCGGGCCCGCCGCCAGGTCTCGGGTGCCGTCCGACGAGGTCGTCGCACCCGACAGCGCCACGAGGGCGTCGGTGACCTCGCCGGCGGCCACCGCCCACTCGGTCGCCCGGTAGCCGTCGAACGTCCCGGGCGGTCGTCGGAACACGATCATGCGGCGCACGGTGGGGGAGCGGGACGGGTCGGGCACCACCGCCTGCACCCGCAGAGCGGCCTGCTTCAGGGCCGTGGCAGCCGGCGCGACCTCGGGGTGGTCGGTGATCTCGTGGGGCCAGGGGAGCGGGACCTCCAGGACGACGTAGCCCTGGTAGCTGCCGGCGGTACCTGCAGGATCGAGCTGCTCGGCCCGCGCGAACCCCGAGCATCGCGGGATGAGCGGATCGTTCACCCTGCAAGGATGCCTTCCGCCAGGGCGCCGCGACGACCCGTGCGGGGCGATCTCACCGTCGGCGTCCGGGACGACCCGGCTGCGCCCCGCAGCGTGACATCACGACCTCGCAGACGCGGTAGCCTCCCGCTCAGCGCGCGGGGGGCGGGCACGCGAGGGTGGGTGAGCCACCCATCGGTCCATGGGGAGAGGCGAACAGGGCGATGCATCCGGACCTGCCGCACGAGCAGGCCTACTTCGACCGGGCACTGGCGCTGCGCGACCGGCAGCAGGCCGACCTCGCACGGGCCCCCAGCCTCGCCGCCAACCCCAAGGCCGCCGTCGAACTGCGCAAACGGGTGAGCGGCCTCGGGCTGGCCGATCCCGACGAGGCCATCGCCTTCGGCCGCATCCAGACGGCGACCGACCGGTGGTACATCGGCAAGGGCGCCATCTGGGGCGACGACAACGAGCTGGTCGTCGTCAACTGGCAGGCCCCCATCGCCGCCCCCTTCTACACCGCGACGCCGCACGAGCCGGAAGGGCTCGACGCCCGCCGTCTCTACCGGTGCACCGGCAACCAGATCCGCGAGATCGAAGACGTCATGTTCCGCGAGGTCGCACAGGCCATCGCGGACGGGCGCACCCCCGAGCCCGTGCTCACCGACGCGTTGCTCGACTCACTTGGCAGCGCCCGCTCCGGCGAGCTCGGCGACATCGTCGCCACCATCCAGGCCGCCCAGTACGACGTCATCAGCCGCCCACTCGACCAGTTGCTCGCCGTGCAGGGCGGACCGGGCACCGGCAAGACGGTCGTCGGCCTCCACCGGGTGTCCTGGTTGCTGTTCAACTGGCGCGACCGGCTCGAGGCGCGGGACGTGCTCATCGTCGGTCCCAACCCGGCCTTCGTGCACTACATCTCCGCGGTGCTGCCGTCGCTCGGTGACGAGACCGTGGTGCAGCTCCCGCTGCGGTCGCTCGGGCCCCGCGTGCGCGTCGGGCGGGTCGACCCCCCGGAGGTGCGCCGCCTCAAGGGCGACCGCCGCATGCTCCGGCTCATCCTGCGCGGGCTGCGGAACCGCCAGCGCATCGACGCCTCGCCCGTCGAGCTGCGGGTGGACGGGCGGCGTGTCGAGCTGGACGGCCGCCGCATCGCCACCCGGGCGCGCCAGCTCGCGGGTCGCCCCCACAACGAAGCCCATCGCATGCTGCGGGCGTTCCTCGTCAACGAGGCCCAGGCCGAGCTGGCCACCGGCGGTGTGCTCGACCGCGCCGCGCGCGACGTCACCATCCAGGGCGCGTCGGCACGAGACATCGACAACCACCTCGACCGTGTGTGGCCCAGCCTCACGCCGCAGGCCTTCCTCGTCGACCTCCTCTCGTCACGACGCCAGCTCCTCGCCGCCGGCGCCGGCACGCTCTCGGAGGACGAGCTCGACCTGCTCGCGCTGCCGAGCGACGCTCGGGTCTCGGCCTGGCAGTGGTCGGCCGACGACGTGCCGCTGCTCGACGCCGCCGACGCCCTGCTGAACGGCGTCGGCGCGACCTACGAGCACATCGTGGTCGACGAGGCGCAGGATCTCTCGCCCCTCCAGCTCGAATCGATCCGGCGTCGGTCGCGCACCGGCTCGATGACGGTGCTCGGCGACCTCGCCCAGGCGACCAGCCCCTGGGCGCACGAGTCGTGGGAGGCGATCGTGCAGGCGCTGCGCCACGAGCGGATCGTGGTCGACACCGCGGAGCTCGAGTACGGCTACCGGCTCCCCGCCGAGGTGCACGAGGTGGCCATGCGGCTGCTCCCCGCCGTTGCGCCGGGCCTGTCGGGACCGCAGGCGCTGCGGCGCGCCGGACACGAGGTCGAGGTCGTCGCCCCGGCGCCCGGCGCTGGCATCGGCCTCGAGCAGCAGGTCGTGACGACGGTCAGCAGCCTCGCCGGCGACGGCCTCGTCGGCATCATCACCGCCGCAGAGGTGCGCGCCGGGCTCGTCGCGGCGCTCGACGAGGCCGGCATCGCGTGGTCCCCGGAGCTGCGCCCGGCGGCGGCACCCGTCGTCGTGCTCTCGCCCGACGAAGCGAAAGGCCTCGAGCTCGACGTGGTCGTGGTGGTCGAGCCGGCTGCCATCGTCGACGAGTCCGCGCAGGGCCTGCGCGCCCTGTACGTCGCCCTGACCCGCTGCACCAGCCGCCTGGTCATCGTGCACGCCCGGCCCCTGCCCGACGTGCTGGGGCTGGACCCGGGTGCGCCAGG
>JAFGPU010000176.1 GCA_016936035.1 Acidimicrobiales bacterium | reverse complement strand
GTTCAACCTCGAGATCGCCGGCGGGGCCTACGCCTGCGCCCGTTGCCACACGCGGGGCTGGTCGATCATCCAGGAGGGCGAGGACGCGATCAGCCCGCCCGACGCACCGCTCGACGGCGCCTTCACCGGGTTCCCCGACGGCAGCGGGGCCCTCGGCCCCAACCTGACCGGCGGCCTCGTGCCCCGGCAGTTCGCCAACTACGACGAGCTGGTGGCGTTCATCAGCACCGGCAGCGTCGACGGCGAGCCCTACGGCAACAACGGCATCGGCAGCGGAAAGATGCCCGGCTTCGGCGACAACCCCAACACCGAAGAGATCGACGGCGACGGCATGATGACGCCCGAGCTGCTCGCCGCGATCGCCCGCTACGAGGCCACGCTGCCCCCGTCCGAGACCCCCAACCCGCCCTCGGCGCCGTCGGTGGCCGAGCTCACGGCAGAAGACGAGGAGGGCTGACGTGGAGCTCGTCCCCACACTGGCCGGTATCGCCTGGGACCCGCAGATCCGCGGCATCCTCTCGGTGCTCGTGGGCGTCGTGGTCCTGATGGGCTCGGTCTACCTGCTCCTCGCCACCAACGTCGCCCACCGCCTGGGCTTCCTGCTGGCGCTCACCGCCGTGTTCGGTTGGATGACCATCCACGGCCTGGTGTGGTGGATCTACCCGCCGGGCAGCGGCCCCGCCGGGCGGGGCCCTGCCTGGGAGGTCGAGGAGATCGTCTACGGCGACCTCGCCAACTCGATGCTCGACGAGGCCCACGACGTCGACACGTCCGGGCTGCCGGCGCCGGAGGAGGTCGACGACCTCACGCCCGAGGACGTCGAGGCCATCAGCGAGGACCACGCCGACGAGCTCGACGGCTGGGAGCTGCTCCCCGCCTCCGACGCATCCCGCGGCGAGGCCCAGACCGCCGTCGACGCGGTGCTCGCCGAGGGCGCGGTCCCCGGGCTCGAGGACACCGCCACCCGCGTCTACACCTACACCTTCGAGACCGGCGGCAAGCCGCAGCGAGAGAGCGACGCGGTCGTCGACCGGATCACCAACCGCATCAGCAACACGCTGCGGGTCACGCACCCGCCGCACTACGCCATCGTGCAGCTCAAGCCCGCCATCGACCAGGGCGAGCCCACGCCCGGTGAAGCCCCGCCCCCGCCCGAGGCCGACGAGGACGCCCAGGTGATCTCCGCGGTGCTGGTGCGCGACATCGGCGAGCGCCGGCTGCCCGCCGCGCTCATCACCACCACGTCGGGCATGCTCTTCGGGTTGCTGTGCGTCATGCTGCACAAGCGGGACCGTCGGGTGATCGAGCACCGCTCGGCACCGGTCCCGGCCACCACCGGAGGTTGACACCATGGGTCAGTACCTTCCCGTCGTGACGATGGCGGTGCTCGCCGTGCTGTTCGCAGGCGTCAGCCTCGTCATGTCGAGGCTGCTGGCCCCGCGTCGCAGCACCACCGCCAAGCGGGCGCCGTACGAGTCGGGCATCCTGCCGGCGCACGACACCCCCGAGCGGTTCTCGGTGCGCTTCTACCTCGTGGCGATGCTGTTCGTGATCTTCGACATCGAGATCATCTTCCTGTATCCCTGGGCCGTGACCTATCGCGACCTCGGCGCCTTCGGCTTGGTGGCCGTGGTGGTGTTCTCGCTGCCGGTGATCATCAGCCTCATCTACGAGATCAGCAACGGCGGGCTCGACTGGGGCCCGCTCCACCAGGCCCGCCGCCAGTCGCCGCTGGTGTCCGAGGACCGCACCACCCGCACCACCGTGCGGCGCGTCGGCCTCGAGGGCCGTGAGGAGGTGCCCGCCTGATGGGATGGGACATCTCCGAGGGCTTCGAGGGCATCGACCACAACTTCCTCACCGGCAAGCTCGAGGACCTGGTCCAGTGGTCGCGGTCCAAGTCGTCGTGGCCGGTGACGTTCGGCCTCGCCTGCTGCGCGCTCGAGATGATGGGCGCCGGCGGTGCGCACTACGACCTGGCCCGCTACGGCATGGAGGTCTTTCGGGCGTCGCCCCGCCAGGCCGACATCATGATCGTCGCCGGCCGCGTGTCGCAGAAGATGGCGCCGGTGCTGCGGCAGATCCACGACCAGATGATGGAGCCCAAGTGGGTCATCTCCATGGGCGTGTGCGCCAGCTCCGGCGGCATGTTCAACAACTACGCACTCGTGCAGGGCGTCGACCAGATCGTGCCGGTCGACGTGTACGCACCCGGGTGCCCGCCGGGGCCCGAGACCCTCATCCACGCCATCGAGACGCTGCGCGACACCATCGAGTCGGGCGAGCTGCTGCGGCGCCGCGAGCAGACCGGCAGCGGGGCCGGGCTCGTCATCGAGCAGCGTGACGGCATCGCCGAGCCCGTCACCGCCTCGTCACCCGGGGGACGCTGACCCATGGCCGAGCCGACAGACGACGCCGGCGCGCCCGACACCGCCGGCGAGCCCGACGCCGCCGTCGGAGCCGACGAGCCCGCCGGGCCGGAGACCCGCTTCGGCGTACCGGTCACCTACAGCCGGGGGCAGCAGGTGCTGCACCCCCGGCGCGACGAGCTCGTCGACCTGGTGCGCACGCTGCGCGACGACGAGGGGTTCCGGGTGTGCGTCGACGTCACCGCCGTCGACTACATCGCCTACGACGCCCACCGCGACCTGCCCGCGGGCATGACCGGCGAGCGCTTCGAGGTGGTGGTCGGCCTGCTGTCGCACACCGCCCGCGAGCGGCTGCGCCTGCGGGTGCAGGTGCCCGCCGACGACCCGACGTGCCCGTCGCTGTTCGACGTCCACCCGGGCACCGAGGCGCTCGAGCGCGAGGTGTTCGACATGTTCGGCATCGCCTTCGAGGGCCACCCCGACCTGACCCGCATCCTCATGCCCGAGGACTGGGAGGGCTACCCGCTCCGCAAGGACAACCCGGTGGGCGCCATCCCGGTCCAGTTCAAGGGTGTCCAGAACGCCCGATGACGAGGCAGTCCCCATGAGCGCAACCGACCTCTCCCGCACCGACGAGGGCCCCCAGGAGATGGGCCCCCGCAAGGGCGCCACCGCCGCAGAGCTCCTGCGCGAGCTCGGCTCGGTGCTGCGCATGTCCGAGGCCGACGCCGCCGCCCTGGCCGAGCAGCAGCCCGGCGCCGGCGAGCAGACGATGATCCTCAACATGGGCCCCCAGCACCCGTCCACGCACGGAGTGCTGCGGCTCATGCTCGAGCTCGAGGGCGAGACGGTGCTGCGCACCAAGCCGATCATCGGCTACCTGCACACCGGCATGGAGAAG
>JAFGPU010000175.1 GCA_016936035.1 Acidimicrobiales bacterium | reverse complement strand
GTCGTGGGGGCCGTCGAGGGCGGGGCCGCGGGCGCAGCGCGCACCCGACCGTCGCGGGTGGAGATGGCGAGCGGCGCCTCCTCGGCGGGCGCCCACTCGGGCGCCACCCCCGTGATCTGCGCCGCGTAGCGACCGATGTCCCGGAACGCGGGGGCCGCCACCTCGCTCGCGTACGGCGACGTCGACGGCTCGTCGATCACGACGATGATCGAGAGCTTCGGGTCGTCCGCGGGCAGGAACCCGGCGAAGGTCGAGATGTAGTGGTAGTTGCCGTCGGCGTCCTTGTAGCCGCCGTCGGGCTGGGGCTTGCGGGCGGTGCCGGTCTTGCCGGCGGCCGCGTACCCGTCGATGGCGGCCTCCCGGCCGGTGCCGTTCTCGATCACCTCGGTCAGCATGGCACGCATCTGCGAGGCCGTCGTCGGCGACACCACGCGCCGCGAGTCGCCCGCGGCCGCGGGGTGGCGCTCGCCCTCGGCGTCGCGGGTGGCGGCCACGAGCGTCGGTGCGACGTAGACCCCGTCGTTGGCGATGGTGTTGTAGGCGTAGAGCATCTGCATGGCGGTGACCGAGATCCCCTGCCCGAGGGGTATCGAGCCGATCGAGGTGCCGGACCAGTCGTCGGTGTCGGGGACGAGCCCGTCGGTCTCGTGCGGGAGGCCGAGGTTGGTCGGTTGCCCGAGCCCGAAGCGGACAAGGTAGTCGTGCAGCCGGTCGGCCCCCAGCTCCTGGGCGATCTTGATCGTGCCCACGTTGGACGACTTGGCGATGATCTCGGTCACGCTGAGGTCGCCCGGGTGGGAGTCGTTGTAGGTGTGGTCCGCGACCCGCAGGGCGGGCGGCACGGTGATGACCTGCTCGGGCGTGACCACGCCCTCTTCGAGCGCCGCCGCGAGCGTGATCACCTTGTTGACCGAGCCCGGTTCGTACCAGTCGGTCACCGCGGTGTTCTTCCCGGTGTTGCCGACCACCCCGGTGTCGGGGTCGGCCTGCTCGTTGGCCAGCGCCAGCACCTCGCCGGTCTCGACGTTCGACACGATGGCGGTCCCGCCCTGCGCCCCGGTGGCGCTGATCTGGCGCGACAGCACGTTCTCGACCTCGTACTGCAGGTCGCGGTCGATGGTGAGGATCAGGTCGTCGCCCATCTCCGCCGGCTCGACGTGGTGGCGGCCGGCGGGGATGGTGCGGCCCGCCAGGTCGCGCTCGACGATGAACAGGCCAGACTCGCCCGCCAGCTGCTCGTCGTAGCTGTGCTCGATGCCGGACACGCCGTCGCTGTCGGGGTCGACCTGGCCGATCAGCGAGCGGGCGAGGTCGCCGGACGGGTTGAAGCGCGCCTGCTCCTCGAAGGTGATCACGCCGTCGATGTCGAGGTCCTTGACCGCATCGCCCACCTGGTCGTCGACCTGGCGAGCCAGGTACACGAAGCGTCCCTCCCCGGTGAGCTGGGCCAGCAGGTCGTCGCGGTCGAGGTCGAGGATCGCCGCGAGGCGCCGTGCCGCCGCCTCGGGATCGGCGATGATGCTGGGGTCGGCGGCCACCGTGGTCTGGGGGATCGAGATGGCGAGGTCGTCACCGTTGCGGTCGTAGATGGCCCCGCGCCCGCCCGCGACCTCGATGGGCTTGATGCGCTGGTCGTCGCCGTAGGCCACGTAGCGCTCGGCGCCGAGCACCTGGACGTGGATCAGGCGGACGACGACGGCGAGGAACATGACCGTGAACACCACCAACATGCCCAGCGACCGCGCCCGCGGGTTGCCGGGCCGCACCAGCCGGGACGGCGCCCACCCCCCGCCCCGCGCGCCAGGAGGCCGGGAGCCACCACGCGGTGGCGCCGAGGTGTCACGGCGTCCGGACGGACGGGTGGTCGCCGGACGCCGGGACGTCGACGCGCCCGCGGCCTTGCGGGTCGCCCGGGACGCCCGGCCCCGGCTGGGTGCCCTGGTCGAGCGGGTGCGGCCCCGCGCGTTCGCCGATGCGGAGGCGCGGCCCGTGCCCCGACGCGCCGAGCCGCCGGTCGTCGATGCCGACCCGGACCGTCCGGCGCGGGACGAGCGGGTCGTGGACGACGACCGAGCGGGCGCGCGCGACGCCGAACGCGAGGTGGCGCGCGCCGGGCTGGTCGACGAGCGCGCCCGCGCTGTCGAAGACGACCGCGACGAGGACGACCGCGACGAAGACGACCGCGACGAAGACGACCGCGACGAGGCGGCGGTGGACGTGGCCGCGCGCCGGGGCGTGCCCGAGCGGGCGCGCCCCGGGGCCCGGCCGGTGGCCGAGGCCCGGGACCGTGTCGGCGTCCGCGCCGGGCTCGTGGTCGAGGCGCGGGTCCGGCCGGGCGCGCGCCGGGCGGTCATCGCTCGCCGCCGACGCTCACGGCGTGCCCTCGAGGTAGGGCTTCACGCTGGCCGCGCTCGTCTCCGGCGAGTCGGTGTCGTCCTCCGGGGCGTCGCCGGACGGCGCCGGCTCGTCGGGGGTCAGCCACACCCGCTCGCCGCCGGGCACCATGCCCAGGCGCTCGGTCGCCTCGGTGCGGATGCGGGCGGGGGACTTGAGCTCCGCCACCTCGAGGCGCAGCTCCTCGTAGCGGGCCTGTTCGGCCGCCACGTCGCGGTCGAGCTCGTCGACCGAGGCCTGGCCCTCGATGAGCAGCGCGTGGCACACCGCCACGGCGAACAGCGCCACGAAGGCGAGCACCGTGAGGACCACGCCCGCGCGCGGGCTCAGCCTCAGGCCGAGGCGCGGCCGCATCGGACGGACCACGCGGAGGTGGCGCGACCGGTCGGACCCGTCTCGGCGCGGCTGCACCTGGGGCATGCGAAGGACTCGTGCCGTGGCCATCACGCCACCTCCTGCAGATCGAGCTTCTCGACAGCGCGCAGGCGGGCGGCCTCCGCGCGGGGGTTCTCGGTGATCTCGGCGTCGGACGGACGCCATGCGCTGCGGCGGAGCAACTTGACGGCGGGTGTGACGTGCGGGGGTGTGGGCAGGTGGGACGGACCGGTCCACCCACCCGACTCGGCGTGGCGGAACCGGTCCTTGACGATGCGGTCCTCACCCGAGTGGTAGGCGATGGCGACGCACCGCCCGCCGGGGACGAGCACCTCGATGGCGGCGTCGAGGGTGCCCGGCAGGATCGCGAGCTCGTCGTTGACGGCGATGCGGATCGCCTGGAAGGTGCGGCGCGCCGGGTGCCCACCCCGGCGCCGGGCCGGGGCGGGGATGGCGTCGCGTACGACGTCGGCCAGCTCGGCGGTGCTGGCGATGGGCCGGTGGGCGACGATGGCCCGGGCGATGCGACCGGCGTAGCGCTCGTCGCCGTAGGACCGGAGCACGCGGGCCAGCTCCGCCTCGTCAGTGCCGTTGACCAGGTCGTCGGCGCTGAACGGGCGGGACGGGTCCATGCGCATGTCGAGCGGCCCGGAGCTGCGGTAGCTGAAGCCCCGCTCGGGCCGGTCGAACTGGGGCGAGCTGACCCCCAGATCGAACAGCGCGCCGCTGGCACCCTCGTGGCCGAGGCCGGGGAGCACCTCGGCCACCACACGGGCGATCCGGTCGAAGCGGGTACGGCGGACCGTGACCCGGTCGCCGAAGCGGGCCAGGCGGTGGGTGGCCGCGGCGATGGCGTCGGGGTCCTGGTCGAGGCCGAGGACGGACAGGTGGGGATGCGCGTCGAGCAGCGCCTCTGCGTGGCCGCCGCCGCCCAGGGTGGCGTCGACCACGACGCCCGGCGGGACGGGCCGGAACAGGTCGACGACCAGCTCGACCAGCACCGGGCGGTGCGCGAACTCCAGGTGCGACCCGCTCACCCGTGTGCCTCCGTCACAGCTTCAGGTCCCTCGCGCCCTGACGGAGTGCCGCGTGCGGGCCCTCCGGGATGGTGCTCATGCGCTGGTCCCAGCGCTCGCGGGACCACACCGCCACGCGCCGGCGGGCGCCCACGACCATGACCGGGCCCGCCAGGTCGGCGAACGTGCGCAACGACTTGTGCACGACGATGCGCCCCTGGCCGTCGGGCTGCACCGGGAAGGTCGACGCGACGAACGCCTCGGCGGTCTCCTCCGACACGATGCCGAGGGCGACGCCGTCGTCCCACGTGGCGAAGACCGCCTCGATCTGGTCCTCGGGCCAGAGCCCGAGGAAGCCGTCGAGCGGACCGAGGTACGCGCCCTCGACGAGGCGGGGACGGAACGGGGCCGGCAGGACGAGGCGGCTCTTGTCGTCGACCGAGTGCTCGAACGAGCCGGTGAAGAAGCGGGGGCCCGCGGGGCGCGGCGGGGTGGCGACCGCACCGACGGCGGCCGGCTCGGCGCCGCCTGCGACGCCCCCGGGTGCTCCACTGCTCTCCACTTCGTGGGAAAGTACCCCACCTTCTGGCCCCCGACAAGGGATTGACCCACGTTGTCCCAGGTCGCAGACCTTCCGTGCGGCCGTCGTGACGCTCCGTTCGACGGCGCGCGGCGTGACCGCCGGGGCGGGGACGCGCCGTCACCGGGGGTGCTATCGACCACGTGACGTGGGCGAACGTGCGCTCTCCGGCTCTGCCGCGCGCCCTGGGCGCGCTGGCGTCAGCTCGGGAGATGCCGGAGGAAGGCGTCGACCATCGTCGCGGGATCGCGACCGGTGCCGACGGCGGCGTCAGCCAGCGCGCGGGCCCCGTCGACGCCGAGGCCCAGCAGGTCGACGAGCGGCGCGGGGTCCCAACGGGTGTACGCCGCGCACTGGAAGCGCGCCGCGGCCCGGGTGCGGCGCTGGCTGATCCCGACCACCTTGCGGCCGTCGGGCGACGTCACCTCGCCCGCGCCGACGGTGCCGAAGCACACGAGCCGACCCAGCGGACCGCAGGCCAGCGCGCCCGCGTGCACCTCGGTCGGCACCACCCCGAGCTCGGCGAGCGCGGCGCGCCAGGCCTCACCGACCCACCGGGGAGCACGGCCCACGTCGTCGTCCCACAGCGGGTCACCGGCCGGCAGGATCACGTCGACCCAGGCCGTCACCGGCGGATCGACGAGCACCGCTCCCCCACCCGACCGCCGGCGCGCCAGCTCGATCCCGCGACGGGAGGCCGTCGCCGTGTCGACCAGGTCCCACGCCTGGGTCGAGCCCAGCACCAGCGCCGGCGCGTCGGCCTCGAGCACCCACACGGCCCGGGCCACCGGCTCGGGCACCGGCTCGGCGTGCAGGACGGCGGCGCCACCGCGCATCCGGCGGACCGCCCAGGTGCCCGCCCGCGAGGTCACCGAGGTGGTCACGCTGCGGTCACGCCGCGATCTGCAGGTACGGCGTCCACGTGTCCGGGACGGACCCGACCGCGAACGTGAGCCAGCTCGTCCCCCGCGGCTCGCACGGCTGTCGGCGCAACCGCATCGACGTCTCCTCGAGCAGGCGGTCGCGCTTGCGCACGTTGCAGGGCCGGCAGGCGGCCACCACGTTGTCCCACGCGTGGGCACCGCCCCGGCTGCGGGGCACCACGTGGTCGATGCTCTCGGCCGGACCGTCGCAGTACTGGCAGCGGTGGCCGTCGCGGGCGAAGATCGCGCGCCGGTTGAGCGGCGTGCTCCACCGGTAGGGCACACGCACGAAGCGCCGCAGGCGCACGACCGACGGTACGGCCATGACCAGGTGCGCCGAGTGCATGAGGGCGTCACTGGCGTGCAGCATCTCGGCCGTCTCGCCCAGCACGAGGACGACCGCCCTGCGGTCGCTGACGACGCAGAGTGGCTCGAACGTGGCGTTGAGCACGAGCGCCCGGCTCATCGCCGCAACGCTACAAGCGCAGAGCCGGGTTCTGTCGGGCCGTTACGGGGCCCAGCGCCCGGGGTGCCGCCGTCAGCGCAGCCTGCGGCACCAGCGGAGGTAGGTCACCAGGTCGTCCGGCTCGGGCGCGTGGTCGCCGGCACCGCCGTAGGCGGTCTGCAGCCGGAACCGCAGGTAGCCGGGCGCCGGCAGCGGCAGGAACGGCCGGCGCCGCCACCACCCCGGCGCCGCCAGCACCAGCACCTGGCGCAGGCCGGTGAGCCACAGCGTCGGATGGCGCGCCACGACCACGGCCGCGCCGCGGGCCCACCGCCCGTCGAGCCAGCGCCCATCGTCGTCCACGGCCGGCAGGGTATCCGGGGGGACGACGGGTGGGTGCCCGCCGCGAGCCCGACCCATCCCTCAGGCGACGCCGATGTCGGCGCCCTCACCCCGCCACCCGACGGCGGCCGCGCCCACCAGTGGTCCCGCGTCACCGAGGCCGGCACGCTCGATGCGGGCACCCCGGGCGAAGTCGATGCGGGCCCTGGCGGCGAGCTCGGCCCGGGCGGCGGCGAAGAAGGGCTCGCCGAAGCCGAGGGCGACCGACCCGGCCACCACGGCCAGGCGCAGGTCGAGCAGGTTGACCACCGAGGCGACCGCCAGGCCGACCAGCCGCCCGGTGCGCCGGCGCACCTCGTCGCCGACCATCGCGGGGTCGAGGCCGGTCGCCGCCCGGATCGACGGCCCCGACGCCTCCGCCTCGAGGCAGCCCCGGGCCCCGCACGCGCACGGGCGGCCGTCGGGCTCCACGATCACGTGGCCGATGTGGCCCGCGTTGCCCGCGGCGCCGTGGAGGAGGCGGCCGTCGAGGACGATGCCGCCACCGACGCCCGTCGACACGACCATGGCCATGAAGTCGCGGCGGCCCCGGGCCGCCCCGGCCCACCCCTCGCCCAACGCGAGCGCCTTGGCGTCGTTGTCCACGTGGACGGGCAGGCCCGTGAGCTCGCCCAGGCGGGCCCGGAGCGGGAACCCTCTCCAGGCCGGGATGTTGAGGGGCGACACCGACTCGCCTCCGGGCGCCATCGGTCCGCCGCAGCCGACCCCGACCACCACCTCGTCACCTCGCCGCACACCGGACACGAGCCCCACGAGGCGCGCCCACACGTCCTCGGCCGCGCCCCGTGCGGGCGTGGGAGCCGCCCGACGGTCGGTGAGTCGCCCCTCGCCGTCGACGCGAGCGACCGCCAGCTTCGTCCCCCCGATGTCGATGGCCAGCGCGGTCTCCACGAGACGGGGACGCTACCGGGGACGGGTGCGGGACGGGGACCGGTGCGGAGCGCGTAACCTGGCCTGGCTCACCCCGACGACAGAGGGAGACCGACGCTGTGGCCAGCACCGAGACCGCGGCACCCCGGGCAGCGACCTTCTCCGACCTCTACGACGCGATCGTCGGCAACGTCGAGCGGGTCATCCAAGGCAAGCGCGACGTCATCGAGCTGGTCCTCCTCTGCCTCGTCTCCGAGGGTCACCTGCTCCTCGAGGACGTCCCGGGGGTCGGCAAGACCAACCTCGCCAAGTCGATCGCCACCTCCGTCGACTGCAGCTTCGGCCGCGTGCAGTTCACGCCCGACCTGCTCCCCTCCGACGTCGTCGGGCTCACCGTGTGGAACCGCAGCGACAACTCGTTCGACTTCCGGCCCGGCCCCGTGTTCAACAACATCGTGCTGGCCGACGAGGTCAACCGGGCGTCGCCCAAGACCCAGGCGGCCCTGCTGGAGGCGATGGCCGAGGTCCAGGTCACCGTCGACGGCGTGACCTACCCCCTCCGCCCGCCGTTCATGGTCATCGCCACCCAGAACCCCATCGAGCACGAGGGCACCTACCCCCTGCCCGAGTCCCAGCTGGACCGCTTCCTCATGCGGGTCTCCGTGGGCTACCCGTCGCCGCACGCCGAGCTGCAGATCCTCGACGCCCACGGCGACCACGACCCGTTCCGCGACATCGGCCCCGTGGTCACCGCCGCCGACATCGAGCGCATGGCCGCCGCCAGCCGGCAGGTGCACGTCGCGCCGAGCCTGCGGCAGTACCTCGTCGAGATCGCGCAGGCCACGCGCCGCAGCCCCCACCTGGCGCTGGGCGTCTCGCCTCGCGCCACCCTCGCGCTCCAGCGCGTGGCCAAGGCCCGTGCCGCCGCCGGTGGTCGCGGCTACGTCATCCCCGACGACATCAAGTCGTTGGCCGTCCCCGTGCTCGCGCATCGCCTGCTCCTCGCGCCCGAGGCGCAGCTCCAGGGCGTCAGCGCCGCAGACGCACTCGCCGAGGTCCTGCGGGCGGTCCCCGTCCCCGGAGGGCACTGAGTGCCACGGCACAGCCGGCGCCCGAGCCTGCGATGCTGACGCGCCCGGGGTGGCTGTGCCTGTGGGGCGGCCTGGCCCTCCTGGTCGTCGCCCGCCTCCTGGGCATCGGCGAGCTCTACGTCTTCGGGGCCGTCGCGCTGGGCCTCGTCGCCGTCGCGGTGCTGTACGTGCGCCTGACCCGGCTCGACCTCCAGGTCGACCGCACCGTGCACCCTGCGCACGTGCACGTCGGCCACACCAGTCGCGTCGACGTCCACGTCCGCAACCTCCGTGGCCACGACACGCCCGTGCTGCGCCTGCGCGACGCCGTCACCGGCACCGCGGGCGCCGAGGTCCTCGTCCCGCCGCTCAACCACCACGAGGCCTCGGTGGCGACCTACCGCCTCCCGACCGGTCGGCGGGGCGTCGTCGGCGTCGGGCCGCTGCGGGTGGTGGTCACGGATCCCTTCGGGCTCGTGCAGGCGGGCACGACCGCGGCGCCCCGCGTCGACGTGACCGTCTACCCCCACGTCGACGACGTGCGTCCGGTCCCCTTCACCACGAGCAACGACCCGATGGCGGGAGCGCTCCATCCCCAGGCACTCGGCCGCACCGGCGACGACTTCTACGCCCTCCGCCCCTACGTGGTCGGCGACGACCTGCGCCGCATCCACTGGCGGTCGACCGCCCGTCACGACGAGCTGCTGGTGCGCCAGCAGGAGCAGCCGTGGCAGGGGCGCACGACCGTCCTGCTCGACGTCCGGCGAGCCGGGCACGTGCCCGAGTCGTTCGAGCGTGCCGTGTCGGCCGCCGCCAGCGTCGTCACCGCCAACGCCGCCCGGCGCGACCTGGTGCGCCTGGTCACGACCGACGGCGCCGACTCCGGGTTCGGGTCCGGCAGCGCGCACACCCGCGCGCTGCTCGAGCACCTCGCGGTCGTCGAGTCGACCGGCGGCGCCAGCCTGCGGGGGACGATCGACCTGGTGCGCCGCGACGGCCAGGGCGCGCTCGTCGTGGTCGTCGGCCAGACCGTCCCCGACGAGCTCGCGTCCATCGGCCGCCTGTCCCAACGTTTCGGTCTGGTGATCGTCGTGCAGGTCGACCCGTCCGGGCGGGAGGGCGGCGCGCCGCCGCCGAGCACGACCACGCCCCTCATCAGCGTGACCGCCGACCGCCCCTTCCCCACGGCGTGGAACAGCACGCTGCCGTCCCTGACCTCCCGCCCGGTCGGCGGTGGTGTCCGATGACGGCCCAGCGGCGTGGCGGCCTGCTCGCTGTCAACGAGATCGCCCTCTGGCTGGTGACCGTCGCGGCGCTCGTCGGCATGCACCGGTTGTTCGAGGACGGCTCCTACTGGTGGCCGGTGGTCCTGCAGGCCATCGCGGCGCACCTCACGGTCGCCGTCCTCCGGCGCGCCGGGCTGCCCACACTACCGGCGGCCCTCGTCACGGCCGCGCTGGCGGTCCTGGTCATCAGCTGGACGCGCTTTCCCGAGACCACCGCCTGGCTGCTCCCCACCGGTGACACGTTCAGCGTGCTGGGCGACGACATCAGCACGGCGTGGACCCTGTTCGGCGACGTGCGGGCGCCGGCACCGGTCGAGAACGGCTTCATCGCCACGACCGCGGGCGCCGTCTGGGTGCTCGCCTTCGTGGCCGACTGGGCGGCGTTCCGGCTGGCGGCCACCTTCGAAGCCCTCCTGCCGGCGGCGACGCTGTTCGTCTTCGCCGCCGCCCTGGGGGGCGCCGGCAGCCCGGTGGCGAGCGCGGCGGTGTTCTCGGCGGCCGCGCTGCTGTACGTGCTCCTGCACCGCACGGCGCACCAGGAGAGCACCACCCGTTGGGCCGGCGGGCACCGGGTGCACGGGCGGTGGTCGCTCGTGAGCACCGGCGCCACCATCGTCGGCGTGGCCGTGGTGGCCGGCACCGTCGCCGGGCCCAACCTGCCGGGCGCCGATGCCGAGGCCGTGGTCGCCTGGCGCGACCTCAACAAGGACGAGCCGACGCGGGTCGTGCTCAGCCCCATCGTGCAGCTGGAGACGCAGCTCGTCGACCAGCCCGACATCGAGGTCTTCAACGTGCGCAGCGACCAGCCGTCGTACTGGCGGCTGACCTCGCTCGACAGCTTCGACGGCGAGATCTGGCGGTCGTCCTACAGCACCGACGACGCCGTGGGCGACCTGCCCCGGTCGTTCGATGCGGCCGTCGAGAGCCGCACCGTCACCCAGACCATCACCATCGAGGCGCTCGGGTCGGTATGGCTGCCCGCCGCGTACGAGCCCGTCGCGGTCGACACCGGCGACGACCAGCCGACCGACTTCGACCCCCGGTCGAGCACGCTCATGGTCGATCGCGAGGTCGACAGCTCGGACGGCTTCACCTACGAGGTCACCTCGCAGCTCCCCAACTGGAGCGACGACGAGCTGCGCACCGCCTCGCCCGAGGTCCCCGACGACATCGCCGACACCTACCTGCCGCTGCCCGACGACTTCCCGGCCGAGGTCGAGGACGCGGCCCGTCGCATCGTCCGCGACGCTGGCACCACCTACGACATGGCCCGTGCGCTCCAGGACCACCTGCGCACCTTCACCTACGACGCCACGGTGGGCCCCGGTCACGGCGAGAACGCGCTGGTCGAGTTCCTGTTCCAGACCCAGCGGGGCTACTGCGAGCAGTTCTCGGCGTCGTTCGCGGCGATGGCCCGCGCGGTCGGCCTGCCGTCGAGGGTGGCCATCGGCTTCACCTCGGGCGTCCAGGACCCCAACGACCCCACGCTGTACCGGGTGCGGGGCGGGCACGCCCACGCGTGGCCGGAGGTTTTCCTGGGCGAGTACGGGTGGGTGCCGTTCGAGCCGACGCCCGGACGGGGGCCGCCCGGCGCCGGCGACTGGCTCGGCATCGCCCCCGACCAGGACACGTCGAACGGTGGCAGCCCCGACCCCGGCCGCGACGACCCGGCCGGGCGCAGCGACGGCGGCGTGCCGGCCGGGCCCGGCAGCGCGGACGGGCAGCGGAGACCCCAGGGTGAGCTGGGCGACGGCGCGCTCGCGGGTCCCCCGCCGACGACACCCGACAGCCCCACGGTGCCCGAGCCGATCCGCGACGCGGCGCCCCCTCTGGGCGGCATGCTGCTCGCGTACATCGTCCTCGTGCCCCTCGCGATCGTCGCCCAGCAGGTCGTGCGGCGGCGCAGGGCACGCAGCGTCGAAGCCCGGATCCGGTACGCGTGGCGGAGCAACGTCGAGCAGGCCATCGCCGCCGACGTCCCGCTGCCGGACCACCTGACGATCGCGGAGATGGCGGACGTGCTCGCGACGGAGGTGCCGGCAGCCGCAGACGACATCCAGCGGCTGGCGCGCACGATGGAGGCGATCGCCTATGCGGACGCGCTGCCGTCAGCCGACGACCTCGAGAACGCGGAGCGGGCCTGGGCGGCCATCATCACGGAGGTGCGTCACCGGCGGTCGTGGCTGCGCCGGGCGCTGAGCTACTTCGACATCCGCCGCCTGTCCGGCACCCGGCGCGAGCGTCGGATCGCCCACCAGGGCGAGGTGGTCAGCCGCCCGGTGTGAGTCGGTCCTGCGAACGCCCACCCGACGCCCCCACATCGGCGGCCGGCCGGCGACGGCTCGACTACTCGTCGTCGGCGTCGGGCTCGTCGTCGCGGTTGAACCGGTCGCGGACCCGTCGGCCTGCGCCGCCCAGGGCCTCGCGCAGCCCGTTGGCGCGCACCGAGCGCGACAGCTGGTCGAGCCCCGCTCGCCCCAGCTTGCGCAGGTTGCGCTCGAACACCAGCGCGCTGGCCAGCATGACCAGGAAGCCGGCGAACGACAGCAGGTACGAGATCGCCAAGGTGGCGACGAGGAACACCGCGCCGAGCACGAGGCCGACGACGGACCACTTCATGCGACGGACGGTGTGCCGGTACAGCGTGGTCTCGCTGACCTCACGGGCAAACGTCGGGTCATCCTCGTAGAAGCGCTGTGCGATCTCCTGGAGGATGCGTTCCTCGTCCTCGGAAAGCGGCACCTCAACCCCTTGTCGCCCGGCTGACCGAACCGGTACGCAACAAGTGTTCCACAGGGTCGGGCAAACGACAACGCGTGAACGCCGAAGAAATCGTCATCGCTCTCGGCCCTCGCCGTTCACCGGCGGATCATCCGGGCCCCACTGGGCGTCCCCGCGCCGCTTGACCCGCAGACCGCGCTGGCCGACCGCGGAGGCCGGGCCGATCGCCCGGTCGCCGAAGCGCTCGCGGATGGCGTCCACCGCCCCGCTCGCCTCGTGCCAGGCGGGCCCGCCGATCTCGTCGAAGCTGAGCTGGCGAGCCCCCGCCTCGACCAGCCCGCTCCCGGTGATCCCGAGCAGGCGGACACCGGGCGTCGTGTCGATCTCGGCCAGCAGGGCGCCGGCGGCCCGCGCCAGCGCCGGGGCCTCGTCGACCGGCGCCGCCAACGTGACCGACCGGGTGATCGTGCGGAAGTCACCGAAGCGGACCTTGAGCGTGACCGTGCGCGCGGCGACCTCGGCGCGCCGTAGCCGCCACGCCACCGCGTCCGCCATGCGGACCACCTCGCGCCCGAGGGCGACCACGTCGTGGTGGTCGGTCGGGAAGGTCTCCTCGTGACCGATCGACTTGGCCCGCTGGTCGGGCTCGACGGGTCGGAGGTCGATGCCGCGGGCGAGGCGCCCGAGGTGGCGCCCGAGGCCGGGGCCGAGCAGCCCGACGAGAGCGGCCTCGGGAAGGTCCGCGATGTCGCCCACGCTGCGGACCCCGAGGCGTTCGAGCTTGGCCAGCGTGGCCGGTCCGACGCCCCACAGCGCCCGAGCGGGGAGCGGACGAAGGAACGCCTGCTCCTGACCCGGTGCGATCACGTGCACGCCGCTGCCCTCGACCGGGCCGGTGGGCGTGGCCGACGGCTTGGCCGCCTCGGACGCGAGCTTGGCGAGCATCTTCGAGGGAGCGATCCCGACCGCGCAGCTGAGCCCCTCCCCGTCGAGCACGCGCCGCCGGATGGTGCGAGCGATCTCGACGCCGTCACCGAGCGCGCGGCGGGCGCCCGACACGTCGAGGAATGCCTCGTCCAGGCTGAGCGGCTCGACGAGCGGCGTGAACTCCAGGAAGATCGCCATGACCCGGGCGCTCACCTCGGCGTAGTGGGCGTGGTCACCGGGCAGGAACACGGCGCCGGGGCACAGACGTCGCGCCTGGCTGCTGGGCATGGCCGAGAACACCCCGTAGGCGCGCGCCTCGTAGCTGGCCGCCGCCACGACCCCACGGGCGCCCGTGCCGCCCACCACCACCGGGCGGCCCCGCAGCCCGGGGCGACGCAGCAGTTCGACCGACACGAAGAACGCGTCCATGTCGACGTGGAGGATGGTGCGGGACGGCTCGCTCACGGTGCTGCCTCACCATCCCCTCACGGCGCGGTCACCGCCGCGTGACGAGCGCCCGCGCCGGATCGTCGCCGTCGACCCGGTAGCGGAACCGTCGGGACCGGTGCCAGCGCTCGGTGAGCCAGGCCCCCAGCGGTTCGCTCACCCAGGGGTGGCAGCCCTCGAGGTGCCCGCCGCAGGCCGCCGGATCGACGAACGCGGCGTCGACCACGATGCCGTCGGGGTCGTCGATGCGCACCTCGCCGGCGAAGTCGACCGCGACGTGCGCCTCGACCCGCAGGTGCCACCCGAGGCCCGGCGCCTCGACCTCGACCTCGTAGACGGGGCCTCGCCAGCGCGTCACGACGACGCCCGTCTCCTCGGTGACCTCGCGGGTGAGCCCGGCGAGCAGCGTCTCGCCGTCGTCGATCACGCCGCCCGGCGGGCTCCAGTCGTGGTCGCCGTTGCGCCGCCGGTTGCGCACCAGCAGAAGACCGTCGTCCCCCAGGATCAGACCGCCGCCGACCAGCCACTGCCTCATCGGCCCAGTGTGGCACCGTGGGCGGATGGATTCGCCCCCCGCACCCGAGCAGCGATCCCTCCACCGCAACGCCGTCGCGGTCGCCGATGCCGCCGCGGCCCTGGGCCTCGACATCGAGATCCGCGAGTTCCCGGGGGGCACCCGCACGGCCGAGGACGCGGCCCGCGCCATCGGCGTGTCCGTCGGCCAGATCGTCAAGTCGCTGATCTTCGAGGTGCGCGGCGAGGTGGTGGTCGCTCTCGTCAGCGGGCCCAACCGGCTGGACGAGCGCCGGCTGGCGGCGGCGACCGGCGACCCCGAGGCGGTCGTCGCGCGCGCCGATGCCGCCGTCGTGCGCGAGGCGACCGGCTTCCCCATCGGCGGTGTGCCGCCGTTCGCCCACCCCCGGGCGCTCGCGACGTTCATCGACGAGGACCTGCTCGCCTTCGACGTGGTGTGGGCCGCCGCCGGCACGCCCCGCCACGTGTTCGCGCTCACCCCGGACGACCTGGAGCGGGCCACCGGCGGCCAGGTGACGGCGCTGCGACGCGGCTGAGCGCCCGGGCCGCGCGCCCGCGAGTTCCGGGCCACGTGCGGCCGACCCTACGATGGCGGCGCCATGGCCGAGGCCCCCACCGACCCGCCCCCGCCCTCCGACGAGTACGCCCCGAGCGCGCTCCCGTCGACGGGGGCCCGCATCGTGGCGTTCGTGGCCATCCTCGTCGCCGGACTGTGCGGTGGGCTGATCGGTTGGGCGTTCGTCGACCTCCAGTGCGACGGCGACTGCAGCGTGGCCGCCGGCGCCGCGGGGGTGTTCGGCGCCGTCGTCGGGGCGGGTGGTGTGGCCGTGGTCGCGGTGCTGGCGCTGCGGGCGATGGGCGAGTGGCGCACCGTCCAGCACCGCCAGGCCGGCCGGCCCGACTGACGCCGCCTGCGCCCCCCGGTCACGCGAGCTGCGAGAACGCCTCGGCCTGCTCGGTCGGCCCGGCGACCACCAACACATCACCCTCGGCCAGCACCGTGTCCGGCGTCGCGTAGGTGAACGCCTCGCCCACCGGCTTCACGCACACGACGGTGACCCCGTACCGGGCCCGGACGCCCGCGTCCATCAGCGATACGCCCACCAGGTCGTCCGGAGCCTCGGTCTCGACCATCGCGAAGCTCTCGTCGAGCTGGAACCAGTCGAGGATGCGCCCGGTGACCAGGTGGGCGACCCGCCGGCCCATGTCGTGCTCCGGGAAGACCACGTGGTGGGCACCGACCCGCTCGAGGATGCGGCCGTGGGGGCGCGTCACCGCCTT
>JAFGPU010000174.1 GCA_016936035.1 Acidimicrobiales bacterium | reverse complement strand
GTCGACGGCACCAAGGAGGCCCGGGTGGCCGCGGCCGTGCGCCACCCCCACGTGCTCGTCACCGGCACCCCCTACGTCGACGTGTGGCAGGCCGTCCGGCCCAAGGCCGCCGGCATCGACGCCTGGCCCACCGTGCCGATGGGCGAGCCGTGGAAGGAGGGCGTCATCGCCCGCCTCGGCGTGCAGGCGACCCCCGGCGAGTTCTGGCGCACGCTGCTCGGCAAGGTCACCAGCTTCGCCGACCTCGACCCCACCCTCGTCGGCGCGGTCGAGCAGCTCATCGACTTCGTCACCTCCGACGGCTGATCGCCTTCCGAGCGCCGGTGCCCCACCGGCGCCCGCGTCCCGCGGCGGGTCACATTCGTCCAAGACCCGCGGCGCGGCACATCCGTACGGTCGGTCCCATGACCACCACGACGTCGCACGCCACGACAGCCGCCGTCGATCGGGGCGAGCCCGCTGCGGGGGCGGACACCCGTGCCGCCATCGCACCCCTGCTGTTCGGGTTCTTCCCGGCCCAGGTGCTGCACGTCGGCGCCACGCTCGGGCTGGCCGACCTCGTGGCCGGCGGGCCGATGACCAGCGCCCAGCTGGCCGAGGCCACCGGCACCGACGAGCCGTCGCTGTACCGGGTGCTGCGGGCCCTGGCGTGCTTCGGCATCCTCGACGAGCCCCGCGCCGGCACCTTCGCGGCGGGCCCCCACGCCCCCGGGCTCATGGCCGACCATCCCGCCTCGCTGCAGCACCTCGTCCGGCTGTTCGCCGGTCCCGAGGTCTGGCGCTCGTGGGGCGAGCTCGACGTGTCGGTCCGCACCGGCGAGCCCTCGTGGGACCGGGTGACCGGCGCGCCGTCGTTCGAGTACATGCGCACCCACCCCGAGCTGCAGGCGGTCTTCAACCGCGCCATGGCCGAGGGCACGCGCAACGCCACGCCCGGCATCGTCGAGGTCGGCGGCTTCCACCGCTTCTCGTGGGTGATCGACGTCGGCGGCGGCGACGGCACGCTGCTCGCCGCCGTCCTGGCCGCCCATCCGCAGCTGCGGGGCACCCTGCTCGACACCGAGGACGGGCTGGCGGGCGCCGAGGCGACGCTGGCCGGGGCCGGCGTCGCCGACCGGGCGACGGCCGTCGCCGGCGATTTCTTCGCCTCGGTGCCCGACGGCCCGGACGCCTACCTGATCAAGAGCGTGATCCACGACTGGGACGACGAGCGGGCCGCGGCGATCCTGCGCACCGTCCGAGCCGCCATGCCCGCCGATGGCGTGCTGCTGGTGGTCGAGCCCGTCATGCCCCCGGCGCCGGCTCCGACGACCGACGTGCTGATGATGGTGATGAGCGACCTCAACATGCTCGTGTGCACCGGCGGCAAGGAGCGCACCGAGGCCGAGTTCCGCACGCTGCTGGCCGACGCCGGTTTCGACCTCGTCTCGGTCGCCCCGGTGACCGGCCCCACCAACTACAGCGTGCTCGAGGCCGTACCCGCCCGGTGACGCAGCGGCTCAGGCCGTTGCAGCCCGTCGCAGAGCCCGCTCGAGCAGTGCGGGGTCGCCCAGCCGCCGCTTCAGCTCGCGCTCCAGCCCGGCGATGGGGTGCAGGTTCTGCGGGGCGCGGCTGTCGTTGTAGGGCTGGCTGGCGAACCGTCCCAGCGTGGCCGCCACCTGGTCGGCGCGGGCGACCGCCTCGGCCGCGGTCAGGTCGCCGGAGGTCTCGCACCGCACGACGCCCCACCACGGGTGCGTGGCCGGCCCGGGCAGCCGCAGGTACCACGAATAGCGGAAACGCCCCGATCCGACCGTGAACAGGGGCGTGCGCTCGCCGGCCCGCAGCCCGCCCACCACGGGCTGCAGCTCCGGGGGCAGGTAGGACACGTGGTGGGCCTTGATGTAGCCGACCGCCCCGTCGATGTGCCGCCGGTCGCCGAGCGGGCCGTCGACCACGAGCAGGTCGCGGTCCGCGCCGGCCTCGACCGCCACCCTGCCTTCGAGGTCGCCCCGTGCCCGCCCGAGAGCCTGGCCGAGTGCGTCGCCACCGGGCAGCGCCGCCACCGGGTAGGCCCGGTAGGTGCCGTGGCGGGTGGCGATGGGCTCGACGTCGGCGGCCTCGCACAGCACGCCGCGCCGCACCTCGGCCGCCACCACCGTGGCCCGCCCGTCGCAGCGGACGACCCCTGCCGCCCAGCTCGCGCACACCCCCTGGTGGCTGACGCCGTCGTCGGCCTGCACCCACACGCGGGCGTCGATGCGCTGCACGCCGTCGACGAACAGGACGGTGGCCGCGACTGGTGCCGGCGACGCGACCGGCGCCCAGCTGCCGATCGCGCGCTCGACCGTGAGGTCGACGTCCGCGTCGGACGCGCCGAGGACGTCGCCCCCGACCGGCGCCCCGAACTCGGGCGCCCACGTCTCGACGGCGAACCTCACGGCGCCGCCCTCACCCGTCGACCCGTTCGATGGTGGCCGAGCCGCCCACCTTGCGCACCTCGAAGCGCACGGGCAGGCGCTCGGCCAGCTCGCGGACGTGCGTGACGATGCCCACCATCCGCCCCCGGGCCCCCAGCTCGTCGAGCGCGGTGGCCACGACGTCGAGCGTGTCGGGGTCGAGGGTGCCGAAGCCCTCGTCGAGGAACAGTGACTCGAGGCGGGCCGAGCCGCCGACGGCGAGCGCCGCGACCTGGTCGGCCAGCGCGAGGGCGAGCGCCAGCGAGGCGAGGAACGTCTCGCCGCCCGAGAGCGTGCGAGCGGAGCGCACCTGCGACGCGTTGGTGTGGTCGACGACGGCGAACCCGCCCGACCGGGCGTCGACCGCCAGCGCGTAGGCGCTGCCGCTGAGCTCGGACAGCATCTCGGACGCCCCGGCGACGAGCTGGTGCAGCGCCTCGTCGAGCAGCCACTTCTCGAAGCGGTTGGCGGCCAGGTGACCGGCGAGGGCGTCGGCCACCTGCTGCGACTCGGTGGCGGCGCGCGCGTCGGCCCGCAGGCGCTCGGCCGTGGCGAGCTGCTCGTCGATGCGCGCCACCTCGGCCTCGGCGTGCGCGTGGGCGGCGGCCACGGCCTCGCCCGGCCACCGCCCCTGGCGCCCGGGGTCGACCCCGGCGGCGCGACACGCTTCCGCCACGGCCTCGAGCCTCCGGGTGGCCTCGGCGCGGGCCTTGCTCGCGGCCTCGCGATGCGAGGCCAGCTCGGCGGCCAGCGCAGGCGAGCGCTCGCGGGCCCACCGCACCAGCTGGGCCCAGTCGTCGGCCAGGTCGCGCCGCGCCGCGGGCGGTGGCCCGAGCGCCGCCACCGTGTCACGGGCGGCGTCGAAGGCGCGCCGCGCCTGCGCTTCGCGGGTGGTGAGCTGCTCGTGCCGCCGGTTGGCGGCGGCGACGGCGCGCCGGGCGTCGCGCTCGGCCTGCCGGGCCTTCTCGAGCGCGCCTTCGGCGGCGGTGACCAGCGCCATGTCGCGCTCGACCTGGTCGAGGTCCGGGGCCTGCGCGAGGCGCTCGTCGAGGGCGGCGAGGTCGGCGCGCACCCGGGCGAGCTTCTCGTCGACGCGCGCCTGCTGGGTCTGGGCCCGGGTGAGGGCGCTGGTGGCCGCAGCCACCGCCTGGTCCGCGTCGGCGACCGCCTGCTCGGCCACCGCCAGGTCGGCCGGCGGCGCGTGGTCGGGCAGCTGGGCGACGTCCTGGCCGCACACGGGGCAGGGCGCACCGGCCACCAGCTCGGGCACCAGCGCCAGGGCCCGGAGGGCGACCCGCACCCGTTCGCGCTCGGCGGTCGCCTCGGCCAGGGTGACCCGGCTGCGCTCGACCGCCGCGGTGGCGTCGGCGACGGCGGCGGCCGCCTCGGCCTCGGCCTTCTCGCCACGGTCGAGGCTGCCGGCCAGCTCGGCCCGGCGGAGGTGATCGGCCCGGTGCGCGTCGAGCGTCCGCCGGTCGGGGAGATCGGCCAGCTGCTGCTCCGCGTCGGCGACCGCGCCAACCGCCTCGTCGTCGAGCTCGGCGCAGCGACGCCGAGCCTGGTCGGCGGCGGCCAGCTCGGCCGCCAGCTCGGCCACCCCCTCGGGGGCCGCCAGCCCGTCGAGCAACCGGACCTGGGCCGCCGCCTCGTCGGCCCGCCCCTGGGCCTGGGCCACCGCGGCCTCGAGCTCGTCGATCTGCGGGCGCTCGTCGGCGAGGCGCCCGCCGAGCTCGGCCAGCGCGGCGACCCGCTCGGCGGCCTCGCGCCGGGCCTCGGGCGTGGCCGCGGCGAGCCGGTCGAGCTGCCCGGCGGCGAGCTCGGCCTGGTTGCGGGCAACGGCCGCCCGCTGCCGGGCCGCGCTGGCCACCCGGTCGTAGAGCCCGAGGTCGAGCAGGCGGACCAGCAGGTCCTGGCGGCTGCGCGGCTTGTCGTGCAGGAAGCGGGCGAACTGCCCCTGGGGCAGCGAGACGCAGGTGGTGAAGTGCTCGAAGCTGAGCCCGAGCAGCCCGGTGACGACCTCGGTGACCTCGTCCGCGGTGCCGGCCAGCACCTCGTCGCCCCGCTGCAGGCGGGCCTCCTTGGTGGTGGCGCCGCCTGACCGCGTCGCGCGGACGACCCGGACGGCGGTGAAGGCGTCGCCCTCGACGGTGAAGTCGAGGCGCACGCGCGCCTCGGTCAGGTTCTGGCTGATGACCGGGGCGACGGCCCGCCGGTCGTCCAGGCGGGGCACCGACCCGTAGAGCGCGAAGGTGAGCGCGTCGATGACGCTGGTCTTGCCCGAGCCGGTGGGGCCGACCAGCGCGAACAGCTCCGCGCCCGCGAAGTCGACCGCCGTCGGCGACCGGAAGGCCGTGAACCCCTCCACCTCGAGCCGCACCGGCCTCATGCGCTGCCTCCCGCCGGCTCGGAGACGGTGTCGTCGACCAACTCGTCGAACAGGGTCAGAAGGCGCTCGTCGTCGACGTCGTGCTCCGCGAGGTACTCGGCGAAGAGGTCGTGGGGCGTGCGGCGTAGGCGGTCGGGATCGGCGACCCGCCCGCCGCCCCGGTCGTCGTCGCGGGGCGCGAGCACCACCTCGACGGCTGCGGGCACGCGCTCGCGGACCTCGTCGGCCAGCCCGGCGCGGGCGGGCTCGTCGAGGACGATGCGGAGGTGGTCGTCGGGCCGATCGCCGTCGCCAG
>JAFGPU010000173.1 GCA_016936035.1 Acidimicrobiales bacterium | reverse complement strand
GTGGCGCAGATGTGCTTGGCCCGGGCGATGTCCTGCAGCTCCTCGCTGAAGAACATCTCGGCGAGCTGGCCGCTGCCGTCGTTGCAGCGGGCGTGTGCCCACCAGGTGTCCTCGCTCGCGAGGAGCTCGGGTTCTGGCTCGTCGACCTGATCGCTCCCGTGCTCGGCGGGGTCGGTCAGGTCGATGATCTCGTCGGTGTCGGTTGCGGTCGGGGCCATCAGCCCATTCCCCTCGTCTCTTGGGTGCGAGATCCGTCGTCGGGTCGGTGGTCGGGAAGTCATGTGAGAAACCAAAAAGGCCGCCGGGTGGATCCCGACGGCCTTTCGGAGGTGGTGCGCTTCCTGCGCCTGAACTGGTCAGGGGAAGCGCTCCGAGAGCCGTCGGGAGGGTCGATCGGTGGTGAACACCACGGGAACCTGCTCGGCAGTCGTCGCGTGCCACGGCTTCTGCGCGAGGGGCGCGGCGATGGCAGCGTCGATGAGGGAGGTGGAGCAGGTGACACCGGGGCGCGCGGCACCGGTGGTGTGACCACCCATATGCATGGTGCCGTTCTTCATCGGTCCTGGTCCGTCCTCTCTCTGCCCCGGAGGGCGTCTCGTCGGTGCGTGGGGAGGCGTGATGCCGCCGCCGATCGCAGGGGACAGAGCATCACGCGTGGCCCGCGACGTCAATCAATTAACGGATGGTTGGCGCGATTCGTTTGCTCGTCGGCAGAAATGGTGCGCTTGTCGCGCAATCGCCCCGCGCTCGCGCCTATGCGGACGCCGGGTCTGCCGGCTCGAGCGGGCCGCTCGGGTGGGCCGGACCGCCGGGCGCGTCCGGGGTGCGGAAGATCTGCTCGCGGTACCAGCGCAGCTCGGCGACGCTCTCGCGGATGTCGTCGAGGGCCCGGTGGGTCGTCGCCTTCTTCGGCGCGTGCTCGACGACCGCCGGTGCCCACCGGAGCGCGAGCTCCTTGATCGTCGACACGTCGACCGACCGGTAGTGCAGGTAGTTCTCGATGTCGGGCAGGTAGGCGGCGAGGAAGCGCCGGTCGGTGCCGATGGAGTTGCCGCACAACGGGACCGACCGGGGGCTGGGCACGTGCTGCCGGATGAACTCGAGCGTCGCCGCGCCGGCGTCGGCCAGCGACGTCGTCGACGCCGCGATGGCCGGCAGCAGCCCGCTGCGGGTGTGCATCTCGCGCACGACGTCGTTCATGGCCGCCAACGCCTCGTGCGGCTGGTGCACCACCAGGTCGGGACCCTCGGCCACGATCTCGAGCTCGTCGTCGGTGACCAGGGTCGCGATCTCCACGATCACGTTGCTGGTCGGGTCGAGGCCGGTCATCTCGAGATCCATCCACACGAGCACGTCACGGAGGCTAGGTGCTTCCGGTCCGGGGCGCGCCGCGCGACCGGCGACAATGGCGATCGTGCTCCACGTCCCCGTCCTGCGACTCGACCCCGACCTGCCGCTCCCCGCCTACGCGCACCCCGGCGACGGCGGCGCCGACCTCGTCGCCCGGGAGGGCGTCGTGCTGCGCCGCGGCGGCGGGCGGGCGCTGGTGGGCACGGGGGTGGCGGTGGCGCTGCCGACGGGCTACGCCGGGTTCGTCCAGCCGCGCAGTGGCCTGGCCCTGCGGCACGGCGTCACCTGCCTGAACACGCCGGGGCTGATCGACGCCGGCTACCGCGACGAGCTGCGGGTGCTGCTGGTCAACACCGACCCGCACGACGACTACGAGGTGCACAGGGGCGACCGCATCGCGCAGCTGGTGATCCAGCGAGTCGAGCAGGCCGAGTTCGTGCCCGTCGCCGAGCTGGACGGCAGCGAGCGGGGCACCGGGGGTTTCGGCCACACCGGGCGGTGATCCCACCCCAGGTGCGTCAGTCGTCGTCGTCGCCGTCGGTGTCGGTCAGCTGCTTGCGCAGCACGATGCGCCGGCCGCCGTCCTCGATGCGCCACGAGTCCACGGCGGCGTCGAGCACGGCGGACGCGACGGCGGGCACGCCTCCGGCCGTCCCGAGACCGCCCGCAGGGCCTGCCCGATCGCCGTCGCCTGCGAGCTGCATCTCCACGAGCAGGGCGTCGCCCCCGACCTGGAAGGTGAGGCCCAGCGTGCCGGTCGGCGCCGACGCCTCGTCGGGGTCGATCGCCAGCAGGGCGGCCGCCTCGCCCACCGCCAGCCGCACCTCCTCGACCTCGTGGTACGTGAACCCCGCGCGCGTGGCCAGGCCCGCGGCGCCGGCCCGGGCGATGCGCACGGCAGCCGCGGTGGCCGGCACCGTGAGCCGGATGCTCTCGGTCGAGGTGAGGTCCACGCCGCGGTGGATGCTACTTGCGCGCCGGGGTGCTCAGCCGGGGCGGACCACGTCCCCGGCGCCGACGTCCGGGCGCTCGCCGAGGTAGACGGGGTGCCGCAGGCGTCCCTCCGAGGTCCATTCGCCGTAGGCGATCTCGACCACCACGTCCGGGGCGACCCAGTGGGCTCCCTTGCGGTGCAGGGGTGGTGGCGGCGGATCGAACGGGCAGGTCGTGGTGGCCAGCGGGGCGAGGCGCCGCGCCATGCGGTCGAGCTCGGCGCCCGTGAACCCCGAACCGACCCGCCCCGCGTAGCGGAGGACGCCGTCGCCGGGCGCGGCGTGGAAACCGACCAGCAGCGACCCCAGGCGCCCCTCGCGGTTGCCGGCACCGCCGCTCCACCCCCCGACAACCAGCTCGTCGTGGCGGCGCACCTTCACCTTGACCCACTGCCGGGTGCGCGACCCGGGCACGTAGGTCGAGTCGGTGCGCTTGGCGATCACCCCCTCCAGCCCCTGCTCGTCGGCTGCGGCCAGCAGGCCGGCGCCGTCGTCGTACACCGTGGCCACGTCGACCCCCGGAGGCAGGTCGTCGGCGATGCGGTCGAGCAGGCGGCGACGCTCGTGCCACGGGCGGCCGGTCAGGTCGTGCCCCCCGAGCCGCAGCAGGTCGAACACCACATAGGCGACCGGCGTCTCCGCCGATCGTCGCACCGCCTCGGCCGCCGAGGCGACGTGCATGCGCTGCTGCAGCCGTCCGAAGCTGGGTCGCCCCGCGTCGTCGAACGCCACCACCTCGCCGTCGAGCAGGACCTCGAGCGGGGCGAGGGCACCCGACAGCGCGTGCAGCTCGGGGAAGGCGGCGCCCGCGTCGCGCCCGTTGCTGCTCCAGGCCCGCACGCCGTCCGGCCGGACGTCGGCCAGGACGCGCATGCCGTCCCACTTGATCTCGTAGGCCCAGGCGTCGCCGGTCGGCAACGGTCCGCTCGTGGCCTTCATGGGGGCGAGCGCCACGGCGGCAAGACTATGGCGATGCTGGTCGTGCCGGCCGGGCGGCACGGGGCCTGTCGGGTCGCCGCCCGGGCTGGCCACTAGCGTCCTGGCATTCGGCGGACTTTCGCATCCAAGAGGAGCCACACCGATGTCCCAGGTCAGTCCCGGCTGGTATCCGGATCCGTCCGGACGCTTCGCCCAGCGTTACCACGACGGCACCCGGTGGACCGAGCACGTCGCCGACGCGGCCGGGCAGCGCAGCGTCGACCACCCCGAGGCGCAGGCGGCGCCCGCCGCCAACCCCTACGAGAGCCAGCAGCAGGCCGGCGGCCAGGGATGGGGCCAGCAGCAGGGCGTCCAGCCCGGCTACGGCCAGCAGCCCGGGTCGAGCGGCGAGGGCTGGCCTGCGGCGGGTGGCCAGCAGGGCTACGGCCAGCAGGCCGGGTCGGGCGGTCAGGGCTGGCCTGCGGCGGGTGGCCAGCCCGGTTACGGCCAGCAG
>JAFGPU010000172.1 GCA_016936035.1 Acidimicrobiales bacterium | reverse complement strand
GTGATCGGCAGCCCGTGCAGCTCGCCCGCCGACCCGCCGATGAGCACCGTGCCCCGGGTGCGTCCCCGTCGAGCGCACAACGGCGCCAAGCGAGCGGCCAAACGGACGGCGACGGCCGTGGCGACGTGCTCGCCGCCGACGCTGAGGGAGCCTGCGGCCCAGCGATCCCCGATCTCGCGCAGGCACGGGGCCAGGAGGTCGAGGTGGACCCGGTCCGGACGCATACGCGTCACCAGCGCTGATTCGACCACGCGCCAGGCACCTGCCTCGTCGCCGGCCAGCAGCCGCTCTAGCAGGCGGGTGCGATAGCGGAGGCCGGTAGCCCCGTCGACCGCTCCGTCACCGGCGGCCTGCCGGCCCCTCGGCGGCGGGGTGGATTGGTGCCGTTCGAAGGTGGCAAGGTCGCCCGGGGTCACCGTCCAGCGTCCGTCGCGGCGCGTGGCGACCAGTTGCCCCGTTCGGACGTAGCGGTAGGCCGTCATGTAGTGGACTCCCAAGCGCTCGGCCACCTGCTGGAGTGTGAAGGTAGCGGCAGGGGGGTCGTGCGACCCCGAGGTCATCTGCCCAGCAGTCCAGACGCGGCGACGGCCAGCTTGGTGACGGTGGGAACGCGGGCTCGCATCGAGAACACGTCGTAGTCGTTCGCGACGATCTCGTCGAGGATGCGGGCGTAGAGAACCCGTGCGGTGCGGATGGAGCGGGCCGACCACGCAGGAAGCAACTCGATCCCCTCGTCGGCCGACGAGTAGAGCGCCCCAGCCCGGTCGGTCTCGAAGCGCACGAGGGCCCGCCAGCCCGGGGTCACGGTGCGCGCCGTGACGTCGACCCGGAAACGCTCGAGATCCTCGACTGGCAGATACACCCGGCCGCGGTCGAGGTCCTCGCCCACGTCGCGGATGAAGTTGGTGAGCTGGAAGGCAAGGCCGAGGTCACGGGCTGGCCCGACCGCCCGCGGATCGCATGCGCCGAGCACCGGCAGCATCATCTCGCCGATGACCGCCGCCGACCCGTCCATGTAGTCGCACAGGTCGTCCCAGGTGCGGTAGCTGTCGACGGTCAGGTCCATGGCCATCGACCGCAGGAAACGGTCGAAGCACGACGGGTCGATGCTGAACGTGGCTGCGGTGTGCGCCACCGCGGCGACGGCGGGCTCGGCCTCCGGGCCACTGGATCCCGCGGCGAGCGCGGCCTGCAACGCGGCCCGCAGGTTGTCGAGCCGGGCTCGTCGCCGGTCAACGGACGCACCGTCTTGGGCGTCGACGATCTCGTCGGCGTGCCGGCAGAAGCCGTAGAGCGCCTGCACGTGGGGGCGGCGCGCCGCGGGGAGCACCTGCGTCGCCCAGTAGTAGGTGGTCCCGTGCCGACGGGTGAGCCGCCGGCACTCGCGGTAGGCGTCGCGCAGGGCGGTCGGCACGGCGAGGTCGCGAGCGGAGAGCGAGCGTGCCGAGCGGACACGCCGGGCCGGCAGGATCATGCGCCCGGCCCCAGGCGCTCGGCGGCCAGTTTGCCCGACAGCAGCACCATGGGGACGCCAACCCCGGGGACGGTGCCGGTACCGACGAAGACGAGGCCGGGGGCGCGATCGTCGACGTTGGACGGCCGGAACGGTCCGGACTGCAAGAAGCGGTGGCTCAGCGAGAATGGCGTGCCCGCGGCGAGGCCCTGGCGGGCCCAGTCGACGGGGTCAACCAGCGACTCCTCCACGGTGTCGACCGGGTAGCCGAGGCGCTGGATGCGTGCCGACAGCTCGCTGCGCACCGTTGCCCTCAGGCGCGCCCAGTCGAGCCCGCCGGTGAGGTTGGGCACCGGCTCCAGCGTGTAGAGCACCGAGCATCCGGGCGGGGCGAGCTCCGGGTCGGACAGCGTGGGCACCGACACGAGCAGCGAGGGGTCGGACATACGCCGCCCGTCGTCCAGGTCCCGAAAAGCCCTGCGCCAGGCGTGTCCGAAGTGGATGTTGTGGTGCGCGTGGCCAGCGGCGGGACGGCCCCGGACGCCCGCGTGCCAGACGACGGCAGACGGGGAGTAGCGGGCGCGGCGCAGCGACGCCGGGGGCCGGATGCCCGGGAGCAGCCCGTAGGCCCCAGGAAGGTCGGCGTTCACCACCACGGCGTCGGCGGTCACCAGGTCGCCAGCGGTGCGCACGCCCCGGACGGTGCCTCGGTCGCCGTCGGCGAGCACGACTTCGTCGACCGACCTCCCGTAGCTGATGCGACCCCCGGCCTTGGCCAAGGCGTCCGCCAGGCCGGTCGCAACGGCGTGCATCCCCCCGCGGGCCGCCCACACCCCGGCGACCACGTCCATGTAGCCGATCACGGCCAGCACCCCGAGCGCCCGGTGCGGCGCGATCCCGGCGTAGAGCGACTGGAAGCTGAAGAGGCGGCGCAACCGGTCGTCGTGGAAGGCGCGGGCCACGACGCGGTCGAGCCGTCGCAGCGCGCCCAGGCGCAGGAGACCGAGAGCGGGGCCCAGCGAGCGCACCAGGTCGGTGACGTGGTCGTAGTTGCGATCGAGGAAGGAGGGCACCTCCAGACGGCAGAGGCGGCCGAGCCAGTCGCAGTACCGGTCGAAGCGCTCGGCCTCGGCGGGCCCGCAGACGCGAGCGACCTCGGCGGCCATCGCGTCTCGATCGGCGCGCACGCGCAGCTCGCTGCCGTCGGCGAAGCACGCGCGATAGGCGGGGTCGAGGCGAGTCAGCTCCAGGTGGTCGTCCATGTCGCCGCCGGTGGCCGCGAACGTGGCGGCCAGGAGGTCAGGCATGGTCAGGACAGTGGGCCCCGTGTCGAAGTGGAAGCCGTTCCGCTCGAGCCTGCCCGCCCGGCCGCCGGGCGCGCCGAGCCGTTCGATGACCTCGACGTCCCAGCCCGAGCCGACGAGATGGCAGGCCGCGGCCAGGCCCCCGAAGCCGGCACCGACGACGACGGCTCGTCGGGTCATCGATCCCTCGGGACCGCGCGCCGGGCCAGCGCGTGCAAGCCGTCGCGGGCCGTCGGGGAGATCCGGGTGGCGGCGAGCGCTTGCTCCGACTGGGCGACGAGCCGTTCGATCTCGGCCTCGACCGTTGCCCGCGCCCCACACCGCTCGAACAGGTG
>JAFGPU010000004.1 GCA_016936035.1 Acidimicrobiales bacterium | reverse complement strand
GTCGACGTGGCGACGGCGCCGACGCCCGAGCCGTCACCCCACTGCGCCACCCGCACCCCCTCGATGCGAGGGTCGAGCGACCGCACCGCCCGTTCGAGCTCGAGGGCGAGGGCGACCTTGCGATCGGTCGGCATCGAGGCGAGGCCGTCGCGCCACAGGTCGACCTGCGGCGGCACGACGCCGTCGGGCTCGGCCAGGCCCACCCACGGCTCGGGCTGGGCGTAGGCGGCGTTGTCGCGCGCCTCGGCCAGCACCTCGGCGATGACATCGGGGGCGAGCGAGCCGGCGTAGGCGAAGCCCTGCCGCCCACCGCGCACCACCCGCACGCCGATGCCCGCGGTCGTGGCCCGGGTCAGGGATTCGACCTCGCCTCCGTGCACCCGCACGCTGGTCGACGTCGAGTTGCCGACGAAGGCCTCGACCTGCTCGTCGCCGGCGGCTTCGGCGGCGACCTTGGCCGCAAGGTCGAGCAGCTCGTCCTGGTCTGCGTGGCTCACCGTCGCTCCTCGCTCACGAACCCGACACCGACACGTCACCGATCACCAGCGTCACCCCTGCCGCGCTCATGGGCAGCCACGTGAGGTCGGACCCCACGGCGACGACGTCGTGCAACAGGCGCTGGAGGGTCGACGCGATGGTGAACTCGCGCAGGGGTTCGGCCACCTCGCCGCCGCGGATGCGCAAGCCCTCGGCCCCGGTGGACAGGTCGCCGGACACGGGGTTGACCCCCGAGTGCAGCCCGGACACCTCCTGGACCAGCACGCCGTCGTCGACCCCGGCCACCAGGGCGGCGGCCCCGGCGGCCCCGGGGGTGGGCGCCACCGCCCGGCACCCCGCGCCGGGCGTCGTCTTGAAGCCGCCCCGCACGGCCGACCCCGTCGACGCCGTGCCCATGCGGCGCCCGGTCCACGTCGAGTGGACGAAGCCCTGCAGCACCCCGGCGGACACCAGCGGCACCGGCCGGGTGGCCAGCCCCTCGTCGTCGACGGGCGTGGCTGCCCAGGAGCGGGCGTCGGTGGGGTCTTCCACCAGGGTGACGAGCGGCGACGCCACCTGCTCGCCGACGCGCTCCGCGAACAGCGACCGCCCCTTGACGACCTCGTCGGCGGCGAGCGTCTCGGCCACCAGGCCGACCAGCTGCGCGGTCACCCACGGATCGAGCACCACGGTCAGGCGACCGGACGGCGGCTTGGTCGCGCCGAGCATGCGCAGCGCCCGGTCGGCGGCCTCGCGGGCGGCGGTCGCCACGTCGAGCTCGTCGAACGACCGCCCCAGCGTGAACCCGAAGCCCGCCTGGGTGTCGTCGCCGTCCCCGGCGAGCGGGTAGGCCACCAGCTCGCAGCCGGTCTCGCGGGTCGAGCGGCGGATGCCGGTGGTGGTCGCGACGGCCGACTCGGCGAGGGAGTCGGCGTAGTCGCACGACTCGACGCCGGCGATGCGGGGGTCGGCCCCCAGCACCGCCCGTTCGAGCTCGACCGCGAGCGCGACCTTGTCGGCGGTGGCGACGTCGGCGAGCCCGGGCCGCCACAGGTCGAGGTCGACCGGCTCGACGCCGTCGGGCACGGCGACCCCGGCGGCCTCGTCGGGCTCGCCGAACGAGGCGTTGTCGCGGGCGTCGGCCACAGTCTCGGCCAGCGCGGCCGGGTCGAAGCTGCCGCAGTAGGCGAACCCCTGACGGCCGTCGCGCACGATGCGCACCCCGACGCCCGCCGAGTCGGCGACGGACAGCTGCTCGACCTCGCCCCCGTACACCCGGACCTGGGTGTCGCTCGACCGGGCGACGAAGGCCTCGAGCTGCTCGCCGCCCTGGGCCATGCCGACCAGCCGGTCGGCGACGGCTAGCAGGTCGGCGCCGTCGCTCACGCCGCCGTCCCGCCGACGGTGAGGGCCTTCACGCGCAGCGTCGGCACGCCGTCGCCCACGGGCACACCCTGGCCGTCCTTGCCGCACATGCCGGGATGGCCCATGGCGAAGTCGTTGCCCACCGCGTCGATGTCCCGCAGCACCTTGGGGCCGTTGCCGATGAGGTTGCCCTCGCGCAGCGGCTCGGTGATCTTGCCGTCCTCGATGAGGTAGGCCTCGGTCATGCCGAACACGAAGTCGCCGCTGGCGGTGTTCACCTGGCCGCCGCCCAGCGACGACACGTACACGCCCTGGTCGGTCGACGCCACGACGTCGTCGGGGTCGTCGGTGCCGCCCAGCAGGTAGGTGTTGGTCATCCGCACCATGGGAAGGTGCTGGTAGCTCTGGCGGCGGCCGTTGCCGGAGCGGGCCCGCCCGCCGTTGCGCGACCGCAGCATGTCCCACATGTAGTCGGTGAGCACCCCGTCCTCGATGAGCACGTTGCGCCGGGCGGGTGTGCCCTCGTCGTCGATGGCGTAGGAGCCCCACTGCTCGCCCATGGTGCCGTCGTCGACCAGGGTGACCAGCGGCGAGGCCACCTGCTCGCCGAGCTTGCCCTTGAACACCGACGCGCCCTTGTCGACCAGGTCCTTCTCCAGGCCGTGACCGCACGCCTCGTGGAACAGGACGCCGCCGCCGCCGGGGCCGATGACCACGGGCAGCGTGCCGGAGGGCGCCGGGCGGGCGGCCAGCTTCGTGATGGCGCGCTGGGCCGCGGCGCGGGCGATGTCCTCGACCTCGTAGCGGTCGAAGAGCTCGAAGCCCACCGTGTGCCCCACCGACTCGTAGCCGGTCTGCATGCCCGTGTCACCCGAGGCCACGGCCGACACCACGAACAGGGTGCGGACCTGGTCGTCGCCGGCGAGGAGGCCCTCGCTGTTGGCCACCAGGATCTGGCGGCGCGCGTCGCCGTAGCGGGCTCGCACCTGGCGGATCGAGCCGGCCTCGCCCCGGGCGGCGCCGTCGGCCCGGCGCAGCAGGTCGACCTTGGCCCCCTTGGCCACCGTCTCGGGCAGCACGGCCACCTCGTTGGGCCGCGGTGCGGTGCGGCGCGTCAGCGCGACCTCGCGCACCCCGCCGCCACCCGAGCGGGCCGCCGCGGCCGCCGCCTCGGCGGCGCTGCGCAACCCGTCGTCGGACAGGTCCGCGGTGTGGGCGAACCCGGTGGTGTCGCCGACCACGACGCGGATGCCTGCGCCCCGGTCGCGGCCCGACGACAGCTCCTCGACCCGGCCGTCGTCGAGCATGGCCGACGACGACCGCTTGTCCTCGACGAAGACCTCGGCGAACTCGCCGCCCGT
>JAFGPU010000171.1 GCA_016936035.1 Acidimicrobiales bacterium | reverse complement strand
GGAGGCGACGACCATGTCGGGCTCGTAGCTGGCGACGGCCTCGACGTTGGGCTCGTAGCCCGACAGGTCGGTCACCGGCACCCCCTCGGGGTGGTCGCTCTGGTCGTCGACGGCCACCACCTGGTCGCCGGCGCCGATGGCGAAGAGCATCTCGGTCGCCGTCGGCGACAGCGACACGATCGCCTCGGGTGCCGGGGCGGCGGCCTCGCGCTCACCGCTCGCGGGGGGCACGTCGGACTCGGCAGAGTCGTCGCCGCAGGCGACGACCAGGGCGGCGGCCGCGGTGGCCAGGGCGAGCGTTCGCTTCAGGTGCATCCGGATTCCTCCTGTCGGTCGAGGTCTGTGAGGACTCGACGACAGGACCGGCCTGTCGCGAACCGCACCCTTTCCTCGAGAGCTGGTTCGTCACGCTGGCCGGCAGGCGACCTGGCTCCCCCCGGTCGCCCGAGGGTCACAGTTGCGGGACAGCGCCGGTTTCCCACCGGACTTCGCTGCCGACAGCAGACGGCCCGGACGGTACGCCTCCGGCCGGGCGGCGTCCAATGGGCAGCCGGTGCCGTACGCTTCCCGACGTGCGCCGCGACAGCACGGCGTGCCCCCCATCCACATGGCCGACCTGGTGCTGCACGACGTCGTCGTCGACGGGAGACTCGTCGACGTGCGAGCGAGCGGCGGTGTGATCGTCGAGATCGACCGCCCGATCGTCGCGCGCCCCGGCGACGACGAGGTCGGTGGTGGCCGCGGTGCGCTCATCCCGGGCCTCCACGACCACCACATCCACCTCGTGCCCCTGGCCGCCGCCGAGCGGTCGCCCTTCGTGGGGCCGCCGGTGGTCAACGACGCCGCGCAGCTGGCCGCGGTGCTGCGGCAGGCGCACGAGGCGCTGCCCGCGCGCGACTGGTTGCGGGCCATCGGCTACCACGAGTCGGTGGCCGGCCCCCTCGACCGCCGGCGCCTCGATGCGATCGTGGCCGACCGGCCGGTGCGGGTGCAGCACCGAGCCGGCGGCGCCTGGGTCCTCAACACGCGGGCGCTCGAGCTGGTGGGCGTCGACGCGTCGACCGACCGCGCCGGTGTCGAGCGCGACGACGCCGGGCAGCCGACCGGGCGGCTCCTCGGCCTCGACCGCTGGCTCCGCGAGCGCCTGCCGCCACATCCCGAGCCCGACCTCGCCGCCGTGGGTCACCGCTTGGCGCAGTACGGCGTCACCGGGGTCACCGACGCCACCCCGGTCGGGTCGCTCGACGACCTCGCGCCCATCGTCGCCGCCGCGACCGGCGGCGCGCTGCCGCAGCACGTGGTGGTCACCGGCGCACCCCGCCTGGCGGCGGCCGAGGTTCCGGCGCCCCTGGCCCGCGGACCGGTCAAGCTGGTCATCGAGGAGTACGCCCTGCCCCCGCTCGACACGGTGACCCGCTGGATGCGCACCGCCCACGATGCCGGTCGCCCGGTCGCCGTGCACTGCATGACCCGGGCGGCCCTGGCCCTGGCACTGGACGCGTGGGACGAGGCCGGCACGCTGGCGGGCGACCGGGTCGAGCACGGGTCGGTGGTGCCGCCCGACCTGCGGGCTGTCGTGGCGGACAAGGGCCTGACCGTCGTCACCCAACCGGGGTTCGTGCTCGAGCGGGGCGACCGCTACCTGGCGTCGGTCGACCCGGAGGACCTCCCCCACCTGTACCCGTGCAAGAGCCTGATCGAGGCCGGCATCCCCGTGGGCGGCAGCACGGACGCGCCCTACGGCCACCCGGACCCGTGGCGCGACGTGGCCACCGCGATCGAACGCCGCACATCCGGTGGTGCACCGCTGGGGCTGCGCGAGGCCGTGGCCCCGGAACGGGCTCTGGCGCTGTTCCTCACGCCACTCGACGCGCCCGGGGGCACGCCCCGTCGCGTCGAGGTGGGTGCACCGGCCGACCTGTGCCTGCTCGACGCCTCGCTGTCGCAGGTGCTCGAGGACCCGTCGTCGTCGCACGTGGCGCTGGCCGTCATCGACGGCGTGGTGCACGGCGGGTAGCGCGCACCTCGTGCACCCGCTGCACGCGGGGCGCGCCCGCCGGCTCGTCAGTGGACCTGGCGGTCGCTGTCGGTCCAGTACCGCGAGCGCAGGGTCTTCTTGTCGGCCTTGCCCAGCGGGCTGAGGGGGATCTCGTCCGCGAAGTCGATCGACTTCGGCGCCTGGATCGACCCCTTGGCCTGCTTGACCAGCTCGATCAGCTCTTCCGGGTCGACCTCGGCGTCGGGGCGGCGCACCACCACGGCCTTGACCGCCTCGCCCCAGCGGTCGTCGGGCACGCCGATGACCGCCACGTTGGCCACGGACGGGTGCGACGAGATGACGTCCTCGACCTCGCGGGGGAACACGTTGAAGCCCCCGGTGACGATCATGTCCTTCTTGCGGTCGACGATCGTGTAGAAGCCGTGCTCGTCCTCGCGGGCGATGTCACCGGTGTGCAGCCACCCGCCGGCCAGCGCCTCGGCCGACTGCTCGGGCTTGTTCCAGTAGCCCTGCATCACCAGGGGGCCCCGCACGCAGATCTCGCCCGGTTCCCCGCGCGGCACCTCGTTCATGTCGTCGTCGAGCAGCGTGACGTGCACCCAGGGCACGGGCCGGCCGCAGGTGGCGAGGCGGTCGAGATCGTCGACGTCGTGCTCGTCCTTGCGCAGCACGCAGATGGTCATGGGGGCCTCGGCCTGGCCGTAGTACTGGAAGAAGATGGGGCCGAGGCGCTCGATCGCCTCCTTGAGCCGGGTGGGCGACATGGCGGCGGCGCCGTAGTAGACGGTCTCGAGGCTGGACAGGTCCCGGGTGGCGTAGTCCGGGTGGTCCATGAGCATGTACAGCATCGTCGGCACCAGCATGGTCGCCGTGATGCGCTCCTCCTCGATGGTCTTGAGCACCAGCCCGGGCTCGAAGTAGGGCACCACGACCAGCGAACCGCCGAGCAGCAGCACCGGGACGAAGAACGCGGCGCCGGCGTGGCTGAGCGGCGTGCACATGAGGAACCGGGG
>JAFGPU010000003.1 GCA_016936035.1 Acidimicrobiales bacterium | reverse complement strand
CGGGCGGACCGGGGACATCACCGCGCCCGGGACCAGGCGCGAACGACGGCGGCGCACCCCATGCCGGCACCGGAGACGACGGTGCAGGTGGGGGTGGGGGCGGCGGCGGTGGCGGAGACGACGGCGGCGACGGCGATGGCGGAGACGTCCGCGGCGGCGCGGGCACCGGTGGGGGTGGCGGCGGAGGCGGCGGCCCGGGTGCCGGTGGTGGTGCCGACCCGGGCGGCCCGTCGGGGCGGGTGCTCACGAGCTGGGACCTGACGCGTCGTCGAGGCCGCGCCGCAGCCCGGCGACGAACTCGCCCACCCCGGCAGGGCCTTCGCCGTCGAGCAGGCGCCGCACCACCGCGGAGCCCACGATCGCCCCGTCGGCCACGGTGGCGACCTCGGCCGCCTGCGCCGCGTTCGACACGCCGATGCCCACCAGCACCGGCGTGTCGGTCACGGCCTTGAGCCGGCGGGCGATGTCGAGCGCGCTGCGGGCGAGGACGGCGCGCTCGCCGGTCACGCCCAGCAGCCCCACCCCGTACACGAAGCCGCGGGAACGGGCGCAGATGCGCGCCAGCCGCTCGTCGGAGGCGGTGGGCGCCGCCAGCAGCACGGTCTCCACCCCGGCGGCATCGGCCGCCGCCGCCCACGGGCCCACCTCCTCGAGGGGGAGGTCGGGCACGATCGTGGCCGCGACGTTCGCCTCGACCAGCGAGGAAGCGAAGCGCTCGTGCCCGTAGCGGTGGATGATGTTGTAGTAGGTCATGACGACCAGGGGCACGCCCCCGGTGTCGAGGCCGGCGATGGCTCCCACGATGTCCCGGGGCGTTGCCCCGGCGGCCAGGGCCCGCTCGGACGCCTCCTGCACGGTGGGGCCGTCGATCACCGGGTCGGAGAACGGGATGCCGACCTCGATGGCGTCGGCACCGGCCAGGGCGCACGCCTCGACCGTGCGCTCCCAGTCGGGGAACCCGCCCGTCACGTACGGGACGAGCAGCTTGCGGCCCGCGTCACGGGTCGCCCGCAGGCGGGCTTCGAGCGGGCCGATGCCGGCGGACGACGTGCTGGCGGTCGAGGCGCCGGCGGACGTCGTGCCCTCGGTGGAGGTGCCGTCGGGAGCCGTCACGACACCCCCGTTCCCGACAGGTCGGCCCCGAGCAGCTGGGCCACCTGGGCCACGTCCTTGTCACCTCGGCCCGACAGGTTGATGAGCACCACCTTCCCCGCCAGCGCCGCCCGGTCGCGGCTCACGAGCGCCAGGGCGTGGGCCGACTCCAGCGCCGGGATGATGCCCTCGGTGCGGGCCAGCAGCTCGAACGCGTCGAGCACCTCGGCGTCGGTCACCTGGTCGTAGCGGGCCCGGCCCGTGGCGGCCAGGAAGGCGTGCTCGGGACCGACGCCCGGGTAGTCGAGCCCGGCGGAGATCGATTCGGCCTTGAGCACCTGCCCCTCCTCGTCCTGCAGCAGGAACGACTTGGATCCGTGGACCACGCCAGGCACCCCTCGGCCGATGGCGGCGCCGCCCGCGGGCTCGGCTCCCCAGAGCTCGACGGCCGGGAGGTGAGCGAACCCCGAGAAGATGCCGATGGCGTTGGAACCGCCGCCGACGCAGGCTGCGACCACGTCGGGGTCGCCACCGGTCAGCGAGCGGCACTGCTCGCGGGCTTCGTCGCCGATCACCCGGTGCAGCTCGCGCACCATGAACGGGTAGGGGTGGGGCCCCATGGCCGATCCCAGGCAGTAGTGGGTGTCCTCGACCGCCGCCACCCAGTGGCGCAGCGCCTCGTTGGTGGCGTCCTTGAGTGTGCGGCTGCCCGACGACGCCGGCCGCACCTCGGCGCCGAGCAGGCGCATGCGGAACACGTTGAGCGCCTGGCGGGCCATGTCGACCTCGCCCATGAACACGGTGCACTCGAGGCCCAGCAGCGCTGCGGCGGTGGCGGACGCCACCCCGTGCTGCCCGGCGCCCGTCTCGGCCACGATGCGGGTCTTGCCCATGCGCTTGGCCAGCAGAGCCTGGCCGAGGACGTTGTTGATCTTGTGCGATCCCGTGTGGTTGAGGTCCTCGCGCTTGAGCAGCACGCGGCACCCGAGCTCGGCCGACAGGTTGGCGCACTCGGTCAGCAGCGACGGACGACCGGCGTAGTCGCGGAGCAGGCGGTCGAGCTCGGCGCGGAAGCCGGGGTCGGCCCAGGCGTCGCGGAACGCCGCCTCGAGCTGCTGGCACGCCGGCACGAGCGTCTCGGGCACGAACTGACCGCCGAACTCGCCGAAGCGGCCGGTGGCGCCGGGGTCGCCCATCACGGGCACGGGGTTGTCGCTCATCGGCAGGTCCAGGAGGGGGTGGGGGGACGGAGGAGGGTGGACGTCACGGCCGTTCGTCGAGCATCCAGTCGAACGGCCGGGTCTCGCGGTCGCCCTGGGCGACCGGGGCGGGCGGTTCTGCCGCCCTGGCAGCCTCGACGAACGCACGGATCTTGCGGGCGTCCTTGCGGCCCGGGGACACCTCGACGCCGGTGGACACGTCGACGCCCCACGGGCGCACGACGCGGATGGCGTCGGCCACGTTCTCGGGCGTCAACCCACCGGCGAGGATGATGCGCCGGTTGGAGGGGGCGCCCTCGGCCAGCGACCAGTCGAACACCTCACCAGAACCCGGGGTGGCCGAGTCGACCAGGAAGGCGTCGGCTGCGTACTCGTCGGCCTCGTCGAGCTGCGGGTCGCCGGCCGCGAACGCCTTGATGATGAGCCGCACCCGCTGGCGGATCCAGTGGCTGTCGGCCGACGTCTCGTGCCCGTGGAGCTGCACTGCACGCAGGCGGGCGGTGTGGGCGATGTCGACGACCCGCTCGCGGCTCTCGTCGCGGAACACGCCGACCGTCACGATCTCGGCCGGGAGGCGCTTGACGATGTCGGCGACCTTCTGCGGCGCGACCTGCCGGGGCGACGGCGCGAAGACGAACCCGACGGCATCGGCACCCATGGCCACTGCCAGCAGGGCATCCTCCTCGTTCGTGATCCCGCACACCTTGACGAACACCGCGGGCAGGCTACCGACCTTCCCCGCGCGGCCCGCAGCCGTATAGATGCCAACCCGGCGACGATCCGTCTCGAACGGCGATCACACGCTGGCCCGGTGGGACGCGGCGATGCCGCCGGTCGCCGCCTCCGATGAGTTTCCCGCCCCGACGTCGTCAGAGGTGCATGAGCGAGCCTGCGACCCGAACCCTCGACGTGCCCGGTGCCGTCGTCACCTACGACGTCCGTGCGCCCGAGCGGCCCGGCCCGGCGCCCACGCTGCTCATGATCGCCTCACCGATGGGGGCCGCTGGTTTCGACACGTTGTCGGGCTACTTCGCCGACCGCACGGTGGTCACCTACGACCCCCGGGGCGTCGAGCGCAGCCGGCTGACCGGCGACGCCGACCCCGCGACCCCCGCCACGCATGCCGACGACCTGCATCGCCTCGTCGACGCCCTCGGCAGCGGCCGGGTTGACGTGTTCGCCAGCAGCGGTGGTGCGGTCAACGCGCTGGCCTGGGTGGCAGCCCACCCCGACGACGTCGCCACGCTCGTCGCCCACGAGCCCCCGCTGGCCGGCGTGCTGCCCGACGCCGAGGTGATGGTCGCCGCCATGCACGCCAACCACGAGCTGTACCTGGCCAAGGGGTGGGGTGCAGCGATGGCGCAGTTCATCGCCTTGACGAGCCACACCGGCCCGCTGCCGTCCGACTGGCTCGACCGGGCCGCGCCCGACCCCGCCACCTTCGGGCTGCCCACCGAGGACGACGGCTCGCGCGACGACCCCCTGTTCGGCGTCAACATGGTCACCCTGCCGTCCTTCATGCCGGACCTCCGGGCCGTGGCTGCGGCGCCGACCCGGGTGGTCCTCGCCGCCGGCGAGGACTCGGCGGGGCAGATGACCGCCCGCAGCGCGGTCGCAGTCGCCGAACGTCTCGGCACCACCCCGGTCGTGTTCCCCGATGGCCACGCGGGGTTCCTGGGCGGCGAGTACGGGCAGACCGGCCAGCCCGAGGCGTTCGCCGCCACGCTGCGCGAGGTGCTCGACGCGCCGCGGTGACACCCCCACCGAGCGGTGCCGGACCTGTTGCCCACGGTGCCGTCGTGGACGCGGAGGTCTGGTCGACGGATCTGGAGCGTTGACCCGCTGGGGCGCACACCCACGGGACGGCCCGACCGGAGCTGTGTTCGCCGTGCGCTACCGTCGGTCCGCCCGGCGCTGCGGTGAGGCGCCGACTGGGGGAGAGACCGATGGAGATGCGACACGTACGCGCCCGCCGGTGGCGCACGCTGGCCGCGACCGGGATCGCGGCAGCCGCGTTCGCGAGCGGCGCACCTGCGCCCGGCGCGGCGCAAGACGCGCCGCTGGTGGTCACACCGTCGACCGACCTGGTCGACGGGCAGGAGGTGACGGTCACGGTGAACGGGCCGCAGCGCTTCCTCCTCCAGTGCGACGCCGACGTGCTGTCCGGCATGGCGCCGACCGACGCCTGCGGACCGCAGACCTCCGTGGCCGACGAGGCGCGCCCGGTCGAGGTGCCCTTCACCGTGCACTCCACCGTCACGTCCTACACCGGCCGCCCCGTCGACTGCGGGCTGGCACCGGAGGACTGCCTGATCGCCGCCGCCAACATCGGCGGGGCGGACTTCGTGACCGCGCCGATCACCGTCGAGCCGCCCGCCGTCACCGCCACACCGATCGACGAACCGCTGCTCGACGGCGCGAGGCTGACGGTGTCCGTCCGCGGGACCCCAGGCGAGGCGGTGACCGTGGCCCAGTGCGCGTCCCCGCCGGGCGCCGCGGTCGGCGACAGCCGCTGCGGGCCTGCGACCGAGCTCGTGCTCGGCGACGACGGCCGGGCCACCACGGCGCTGACCGTCGGCTTCGTGGTGGACACCAGCGGTGACCCCGTCGACTGCCAGGCCGAGGACTGCGCGGTGGCGGCCTTCGATTCGGCGGGTGCGCTCATACGTGCCGTCCCGATCACCTTCGTGGACCCCCTCGTCATCACCGTGAATCCGACGGCAGGCCTCTACGACGGGGCCCAGATCAACGCGTCGGTCCGGGGCTACCGCGCGAGGAACCTCAACTTCTACCAGTGCGTCACGGGCGCGGTCTTGAGCGACACCGTGGTCGACTGCCACTACCTCGGCAGGGTGGCGTCCGGGTCGAGGTCCGAGGTCCTGATCATCCACGTGGACCCGGCGGTCGGTAACGTCCCCTGCGACGGGCAGGCCGGCGACTGCATGATCGGGGTTTCCTCCAGCACGTGGTCGCCGTGGATCACGACCGTCCCGCTCGCCTTCTCGCGAGCCGTCCTGCAACCCGCCTCGACCGGCCTGGTCGACGGTCAACCGGTCACCCTCTCGGCCACAGGTCTGGCGCCGGACACGGAGCACATCCTGCGGCGCTGCGACCCCACGCGCACGCCGTCGTGCGAATCTGGCCCCGAGGCGCCGAGGATGACCTCGGACAGCCAGGGCAACCTCGACTTCCCGACGACCGCGGCCCAGCGCATCCACACCGGCCACCTCGGAGGACCCGAGTACTGCCGCACCGAGTGCACCTTCGTCCTCCAACCGTTCGGCCGGAGCGAGGCGTGGGCGGTCACCGTGCCCTACGCCATGGCCGAGGGGTCGCTGGCCGCGTCCCCGAGCACGGGCCTGGCGGACGGCGACACGGTGACGCTCACCGGCACCGACCTCATGGCGTCCTACGAGGGGCCCGCGCTCTGGATCTTCCCGACGACCGGTGCGTGGGGAATCGGTCAGTGCGCTGCTACCGCGGTCGACGATCCGAGCGTCCTGGGCATGTTCTCGCACTGCGCAGTGGCGCCGCCCGGGGTGGCGAGCGTCCCGGGGTCGACGCTGAGCGTCGACGTCACGGTGGCCGCACGCTTCACATCTGTCCTCGGTGACGAGGTCGACTGCACCACCGGGCCCGATGCCTGTTCGCTCGTCCTGATGCGGATCGAACAGGACGGATCGATCTCGGTGCACGCCGCGCCCGTGTCCGTCGAGGGGTGACGCCGGCGGGCCGGCCGTGGCCGCCGGCACCACCATCGCGAGGTCAGCTCAGGGTCAGGTCAGGCGGCGGCGCGCAGCGCCGCGACCGCGGCCTCGGGATCGCCTGACGTCACGAGCATCTCGCCCACCAGCACGGCGTCGAACCCCGCGGCGGCGAGCGCCGCGGCGTCGTCGGGGCCGCGGATGCCCGACTCGGCCACGCGCACAGCCGTGGACGGGATGGCCCGGCCCACCCGGACGGCCCGCTCGTCATCGACCTCGAAGGTGACCAGGTCCCGCTGGTTGACGCCGATGAGGTGGGCCTCGATGGCGACCGCCCGGTCGAGCTCCTCCTCGTCGTGGATCTCGACCAGGGCGTCGAGCCCGACGTCGAGGGCCAGGGTGTGCAGCTCGGCCAGCTCGTCGTCGTCGAGCGCGGCGGCGATCAGCAGCACCGCGTCGGCACCCATGATGCGGGCGTCGCACACGTCGGCCGGCGACACCGTGAAGTCCTTGCGCAGCACCGGGAGGCGGGTGGCCGCCCGGGCGGCCCGGAGGTCGTCGGGCGACCCGCCGAAGAACTCGGCGTCGGTGAGCACCGACAGGCACGTCGCACCGCCACGCTCGTACGCCCGGGCGAGATCGGCCGGGTCGAGGTCGGCCGCGAGGTCGCCCTTGGACGGCGAACGGCGCTTGACCTCGGCGATCACGCCCATGCCGCCGGCCGCCCGCAGCGCGGCGGTGAAGCCGCGCGGCGACGACTGGGCCCGGGCCTCGGCGACGAGCGGCGCCACCGCCCGGTCGTCGTCGGCTGCCCGCCGCCGGTGGGCCGTGAGGATGCGGTCGAGGTACGTGGCCACGGTCGCGCCCGTCTCAGCCGGCAGCGCCCGTGCCGGGCAGGATGTCCGGTGCCCGGCGCTCGTCGGTGGCGGCGGTCGCCGCCCCCACCCGGCGCAGCGTCGTGACGCAGGCGTCTCGCGTGCCCTCGGCGCCGGACGGCTGCTCGACGTGTGGGATCGGCGACATCCCCGGCGACCCTACTCGCCCTACCGGCGCCGCCCCGCCGCTCAGACACCCCACGTGCAGGTGTGCCATGCAGCGAGGTCGTGGCGGTGGACGGCGGTCGGTCGTTCTGGCGTCTCTCACCACGCCATGTGCTCCTGACAGACGCCACAAGCAACGGAGGCGCCGGCCGTCAGCCCTTCCGGCGTCTCTCACCAGGCCATGTGCTTCCGAGAGACGCCAGAAGCACAGGAGGCGCGCGACCCGCCGCTCAGCCGGGGTCGCGCCGGCTCATGGCACGCAGAGGGGCGAGGACGAACAGGCCCACGGCCAGCACGAACAGGCCACCGGACAGGGCGAGCAGCGACGGTGCGCTCAGGACGAACGCCCCGAAGAACACCCCGATCGAGGCCAGCAGGGTGCCCGGCGGAAGGATGGCCCACCAGCCTTCGAGCGCCCGGGTGGGGCGCAGCGGTCGGGCATCCGCGAGGTCGGCCCACACCTCGGCGGTCCGGTAGCCGTCGGCATCGATGTCCCAGCCAGGTTCGTCGCCCCCGTGGGCAGCGGATGCGGCCGGTGCCGCGGACGCAGGGCGGCGGGCGAGCTGGCGGTCGTAGGCCGCTCGGCGGTGCGGGTCGCCCAGCACGTGCCAGGCGGCGTTCAGCTCGGACATGCGGGCGGCGTCGCCGCCGGCGTCGGGATGGTGGTCGCGCGCCGCGCGGCGGTAGGCGGCCCGGACCTCGTCGGTCGTGGCCCGGGCGCTGAGCCCGAGGACGTCGTAGTGGGACCGATCCCCCGTGCCCATGCGGCGCCTCCTGATCAGCTCTCGATCGGCAGGTCGACCACGGTCGCCGCGAGCTCGCCTCCGGCGACGCCGACCTGTGCGACGGCGGGCGGCGACACCCCCCGGCGCACGATCGCGAGCGCCACGCTGCCGCCCCCCGGACGCGGCGCCACGGAGGCGACCTGACCCACCTCGGCCCCGTCGACCACCACGGCCGCCCCCACCGCGGGCGCCCGGTCGCCCGTCACCACGAGGCCGCGCAGGCGCCGGGGCACGTTGCCGCCGCGACTGTCGATGCGCGCCACCAGCTCCTGGCCGGTGAAGCAGCCCTTGGTGAAGCTGACGGCCTGGTCGATGACCCACTGGCCCATCTCGGCGGGGATCGTGGCCTCGCTCAGCTCGGCGCCCATCAGCGGCACGCCGCAGCGGACGCGCAGCGAGTCGTAGGCCGGCCGGCCGACGACCGCAACCCCGTCGGGCGCCTGCACCTGCGGCCCCAGCAGGTCGACGCCCTCGACCCCCGGCCACCCGGCGGGTGCGGCCACCTCGGCGGCTGCGCCGGAGGTCGCCTCTCCCGCGCCCGGTCCCCGCACGGCGATGCACCGCCAGGCGAGGGCGTCGACGTCGGCCTTGGTACGCAGCAGGAACCGGCGCAGGCGTGCGACCACGGCCTCGCCGTGGCCGCCGTCGACGTCGAGCACCAGCGCGTCGTCGCCCGTCCGTGTCACCCGCAGCCAGGCGTCGACCTTGCCGGCGGGCTGCAGCACGAACGACCACGCCGTCGCCCCCACGGCCAGCGCGGCGACGTCCTGGCTCAGCTGGCCCTGCAGGTAGTCGACGGCGTCCGGACCGGCGACGCGCAAGGCGTCGCGGTCGATCTCGACGGCGCCCGGGGTGGTGCGCAGATCGACGACGTCGGACACGGCGGGATCGGAGGCGGCAGTCACTGGGGCCAGTCTGGCAGGGACGGGTGGCGATGCCTCGCGCACACCCGGTGCGCCATGCGCCAGGATGGCCGCATGGACTCCCCCCTGCTGCTTGCCGACCCCCCGGTGACCGATCTCGCCGATCACGAGGCCCGCGGCGGCCTGGCCGGGTTGCGCCGGGCCTACGAGCTGGGACCCGGCGCCACCATCCAGGAGGTGATCCTCTCGGGTCTGCGCGGCCGGGGCGGTGGCGGGTTCCCCACCGGACGCAAGTGGCAGTCGGTCCGGGACGCCGTCGACACCGACGTCGAGGACGGCGGCGCCGACCGGGCGTTCGTCGTGTGCAACGGGGCCGAAGGCGAGCCCGCCACCTTCAAGGACCGGGCCATCATCCGGGCGAATCCCTACGCGGTGGTCGAAGGGGTGGCCATCGCCGCGCTCGCCGTCGGCGCCGAGCGGGCCTTCATCGGCGTGAAGGAGCGCTTCACCGTCGAGTGCGAGCGCCTCGCCGCCGCGGTCGACGAGATGGCGGCCGCCGGGCTGCTCGCCGACACGCCGGTGCAGGTCGTGCTGGGGCCCGACCACTACCTCTACGGCGAGGAGACCGGCCTGCTCCAGGTCATCGAGGGCGAGGCGCCCCTGCCGCGCAACGTGCCGCCCTACATCCACGGGCTGTTCGCCACGGTGCCGAGCAGCGGGTGGATGGCGACGCCCGGCAGCGTCGCCACCGAGTTCGCCGCGTCCAACCCCACCGTGGTCAACAACGTCGAGACGTTGGCGACGGCGTCCCTGGTGCTGGCCCGGGGCCCGGAGTGGCACCGCTCACTCGGGACCGACCGCTCCGCGGGGATCGTCGTCGCGACCGTGGTGGGCGACGTGGTCCGTCCCGGCTACGGCGAGGTCGAGCTGGGCACCCCCCTGCGCGAGGTCATCGACCGCATCGGCGGCGGGCTGCCCGCCGGGCGCACCGTCAAGGCCGTCCTGTCCGGCGTGGCGAACCCCGTCATCACCGCCGACCAGCTCGACACGCCGTGCAGCTACGAGGGGCTGGAGGCGATCGGCGCCGGTATGGGGGCCGCCGGGTTCCTGGTG
>JAFGPU010000170.1 GCA_016936035.1 Acidimicrobiales bacterium | reverse complement strand
GACGTGGGCTCGACGATCGTGCCGCCGGGCTTCAGCTTCCCCTCGCGCTCGGCCTGCTCGATCATCGCCAGCGCGGGCCGGTCCTTGACGCTGCCACCAGGGTTGAGCATCTCGAGCTTGACCGCGATGGTGCAGGTCAGGCCCTCGGTGACCCGGTTGAGGCGGAGCAGCGGGGTGTTGCCGATCAGCTCGATCAACGAGTCGGCGATCTGCGGCTCGGCCGGAGGTTCGGACATGGCGCCTCCTGCGGACGGTGGAAGCGGTCCCGACCCTACCCAGCCGGCGCGGCGTCCGGGCGGCACCCGCCACCCGGCGACCGCCTCACTCGACGAGGACGCAGCGGGTGCCGCGGTAGATGGTCGCCATGCACTTGTTGCAGTGCACGCACAGCGACTCATGCGTGGCGCCCTTCTGCCACCGGTTGACCAGATCGGGCTCGCGCAGCAGCGCCCGCCCCATGGCGACGAAGTCGAAGCCCTCCGCCAGCCCGGCGGTGACGGTCTCGAGCCGGTTGACCCCGCCGAGCAGCACGAGCGGCATGTCGAGGGCGGCGCGGAACTGGCGGGCGTACGGCAGCAGGTACGCCTCCTCGTAGGGGTACTCGTGCAGGAACGCCTTGCCGAACAGGCGGAACGCCGGCCGGATCACCTTGGGCATCGCCCGGGACATCTCGGCGACCGGGGCCTCGCCCCGGAACAGGTACATGGGGTTCTGCAACGAGCTGCCGGCGGTCAGCTCGATGGCGTCGAGGGCCCCGTCGGCCTCGAGCATCCTGGCGACCGGCACGCTCTCGTCGAGCCACAGACCGCCCCGCACACCGTCGGCCATGTTGAGCTTGGCCAGCACCGCCACCCGGTCGCCCACCGCCTCGCGCACCGCGGTGGCGATCGCCCGGGGGAACCGGGCCCGGTTCTCCAGCGAACCACCCCACTCGTCGGTGCGCTTGTTGAGCCGCGGGCTGAGGAACTCGCTGGGCAGGTAGCCGTGCCCGAGGTGGATCTCGACCGCGTCGAAGCCGGCGTCGGCCAGCAGCCGGGCGGCGGCGGCGAAGTCGCCGATGATCCGTCGGATCTGGTCGACGGTGACCGCCTTGGTGCGCTTCATCGCCAGCGGGCTGAACACGGGCGACGGCGACAGGCCCTGCAGGCCGGTGCCGGCCGCCACCGCCCCCGCGTGACCGATCTGGGCGGAGACGGCGGCGCCCTCGGCGTGGATCGCCTCGGCGAAGCGGGCCAGGCCGGGCGCGGCGTCGGGCGTCAGGATCAGCTCGTTGGGCGTGCCGCACCCGTCGGGCGACACGGCGCAGTAGGCCAGCGTCGTCATGCCCACCCCGCCGGCCGCCACCCGGCGGTGGAACTCGATGAGCTCGTCGTTCACGACGTGCTCCCGGGTCCGGCCCTCGAACGTCGCGGCCTTGACGATGCGGTTGCGCAAGGTGACCGGTCCGAGCGTCGCCGGCGCGAACGGGTCGACAGCGTCCTGCGGCGTCACGTCCCTCTCCCCTCGTCGTGCGGCAGCCGGCGCAGGGCCGGTCGCCAGACCGACCCTACCCTCGGATCTGACGGACCGTCACATATCTGTGGCGCACGCCGGCGCACCGGCGCCACGTCACGCCGGCGCCAGCACCACGCCCGGCTTGACCGTCGCGCCGCGATGGCGTTCGTACACCGCGAGCAGATCGCCGGCCGCGTCCACGACCGCCCAGGGACCGTCACCCGAGACCCCGAGCGCCCCGACGTCGAGCACGCGGCCCGTGCGCACGAGCGCCGCCAGCTCGTCGTCGACGGTCACCCGCGGCCGGCCTCGCAGGGCTTCGACGGGGGGCAGCAGGCGTTCGGGGCTGAGCTGTTCGAGCGGTACGGCCTCGTCGATGCCGTAGGGACCGACCGACAGCCGGCGCAGCGCCCGCAGGTGGGCGCCCCCGCCGAGCGCAGTGCCCAGGTCGGCGGCCAGCGACCGGATGTAGGTGCCGGCCGAGCACGCCACGTCGACGGGGTGGACCCCGGGCTCGCCGGCCGCCGCGACCTCGAAGCTGTCGACGCGCACCGGCACTGGCGGGCGCTCGACCTCGACCCCTTGCCGCGCCAGCTCGTGCAGCCGCCGCCCCTCGACCCGCTTGGCCGACACCATCGGCGGCACCTGGTCGATGTCACCGGTGAGGCCGGCCGCCGCCCGGCGCACCTCGTCGAGGGTCACGGCGGTCATGTCCCACGTGCCCGTCACCTCGCCGGCCGCGTCGAGCGTCGACGTGGCGGTGCCCAGCACGACCTCGCCGACGTACCGCTTGTCGAGCCCCGACAGGTACTTCAGCAGCCGAGTCGCCCGACCCACCCCCAGGACCAGCACGCCGGTCGCGTCGGGGTCGAGGGTGCCGGCGTGGCCGACCTTGCGGGTGCCGAGCAGCCCCCGAGCCTTGGCCACGACGTCGTGCGACGTCCACCCCGCCGGCTTGTCGACCACCGCGATGCCGTCGGGGCCGGCGGGGCCCGATCGACCGCGCCGCCCCATCAGCCCTCGTCGCCGAGATCGCGCAGGATCTGCTCGACCCGCTCGGCCTGGCGGATGACGGTGTCCGGACGGAACATCAGCTCCGGGGTGCGCTTCACCCTGGCCTGCCGGGCGATGGCGGACTGCAGGCGGGGACGGTGGTCGTCGAGCGCCTCGACGACGTCGGTGCCGGCCTCGGACTCGTCGAGCGTCGTGTACCACACGACCGCGCGCCGCAGGTCGGGCTCGACCTCGACCCCTACGACCGTCAGGAACCCCAGCCGGTCGTCGTCGAGCAGCTCGATCTCCTCGGCCACGATCTCCTGGATGAGGTGGTTGAGCCGGGCCGTGCGGGGATAGTGCCGTGCCGTGCCCGATGAGCGCTTGTTCATCTGTCTTCCTCCTCGATCCAGAGGCGGTCGATGCGGAGCACCTCGACCTCGGGGAACGACCACACGTGCCGCTCGACGTGGTCGAGCAGGTCACGCAGGTGCGACTGGGACGGAGCGACCGCGGCCACCCCGACGGTGGCGAGATGCCAGTCGTCGTGGTGGTCGACCTCGGACACCGACACGCGGTGCCGCTTGAACAGGCCCTCGATGATGGGCCGGAGCGCGGCGCGCTTGGCCTTCAGCGAGCGGCACTCGCGCAGGTACAGCTCGATGCGAAGGGCCGCCGCGTGCACCACCTCAGCGTAGGGCAGGCGCCGTCGGACGCCCGCCCTGCCGCCGAGATCGTGACGCGTCAGGTGCGCGGGATCTCGCGCTCCTCGAACGTCTCGATGACGTCGCCCTGCTTCAGGTCCTGGAAGTCGGACAGGCCGACGCCGCACTCGAAGCCCGCCTGCACCTCGCGGGCGTCCTCCTTGAACCGCTTGAGCGACTGGATCGTGCCCTTCCAGATGACGGTGCCCTCGCGCAGGAACCGCACCTTGGAGTTGCGGGTGATGACGCCGTTGGTGACGTAGCAGCCGGCGACCTTGCCGACG
>JAFGPU010000169.1 GCA_016936035.1 Acidimicrobiales bacterium | reverse complement strand
GCCATCGCCGCGTCGCATGCACGGTGGGGCCACGTGCAGGAGGTCATCGTCCAGAACTTCCTCCCGAAGCCCGGCACGTCCATGCACCAGGCCCCGCCCTGCCCGCTCGACGACCACCTCGAGGCCATCGCCCTCGCCCGGCTGGTGCTGCCGCCCGAGGTGCACGTGCAGGCGCCGCCCAACCTCGCCGACGACTTCGGCGTGCTGCTCGATGCCGGCATCGACGACTGGGGCGGCGTGTCGCCGGTGACCGCGGACCACGTCAACCCCGAGCGCCCGTGGCCGGCGCTCGAGCGCCTGCGAGAGGTCACCGAGGCGCGTGGCTTCGCGCTCGCCCCCCGCCTGACTGTCTACCCCGAGTACGTGGCGGACGGCGCCCGGTGGCTCGACCCCGGCCTGGTGTTCCCGGTCGGCGACCGCGCCGACGCCGAGGGGCTCGGCCGTGACGACCCGGGCTCGGTCTTCCCCGAGCGCACGCTCGAGAACGCCAGGGCGGGCACCGGCGCCGAGATCGTGCTCACCGGCGTGCGCTCCACCGCCTGGTACTCGGGCGCCGACGCCGACCCCTCCACGCTGGTGCCCGGGCCCCGCGGCGCCGTGCGGGGGCGGGTGGCCGAGGTCCTCGAGGGCGTGCGCGCGGGCCAGACGGTGGGCGAGGACGAGATCGTCGCGCTCTTCGCCGCCCGCGGGCCCGAGGTGCTGGCGGTCGCCGAGGCAGCCGACGAGCTGCGGCGCGAGGCGGTGGGCGACACGGTCACCTACGTGCGCAACCGCAACATCAACTACACCAACGTGTGCACGTTCAAGTGCCGGTTCTGCGGCTTCTCCAAGGGGCCGCTGTCGCTCAACCTGCGGGGCACGCCCTACCTGCTGACCCTCGACGACATCGCCGAGCGGTCACGCGAGGCGTGGCAGCTCGGGGCCACCGAGGTGTGCCTGCAGGGCGGCATCCACCCCGACTTCGACGGCGACTACTACATCGACGTGGCCCGGGCCGTGAAGCAGGCCGTGCCGGACATCCATGTGCACGGCTTCACCGCGCTCGAGGTCATCGAGGGCGCGAAGCGCCTGGACGAGCCGCTCGACCGCTACCTGCGCCGGCTCATGGACGCCGGGCTCCGCTCGCTGCCCGGCACGGCGGCCGAGATCCTCGACGACCCCGTGCGCGAGATCCTGTGCCCCGACAAGATCACCACCGACGAGTGGCTCGAGGCGCACCGGACCGCGCACCGGGTGGGGCTGCGGTCCAACGTGACGATCATGTTCGGCGCGGTCGAGTCGCCCCGCTCGTGGGCCCGGCACCTGCTCCGCACCCGGACGCTGCAAGCCGAGACCGGTGGGTTCACCGAGTTCGTCGGGCTGCCCTTCGTCCACATGGCGACCCCCCTCTACCTGCAGCGCAAGGCCCGCCGTGGCCCCACGTTCCGCGAGGTGCTGCTCATGCACGCCGTCGCCCGCATCACCTACCGGGGGCTCATCGACAACATCCAGTTCTCGTGGGTCAAGCTCGGCCAGCGCGCCGGCGTCCAGCTGCTGCAGGCGGGGTGCAACGACCTCGGGGGCACGCTGATGGACGAGAACATCTCGCGCGCCGCGGGCGCCAGCCACGGCCAGGAGATGACCCCGGACGGCTTCGCTGCCATGATCGAGCCGCTGGGACGCACGCTGCAGCAGCGCACCACCCTCTACGCGCCGGTCGAGGGCGCGGCCACCGCGGTCTGAGTCCCCCGGCCCTGGCGTAGGCGACGACCGGTGCCTGAGATGGGGCGGGGCTGCCGTCTCACCACCAGTCTTCGTCGAGGCGGGCCTCGATCGACCGCACGTTCTCGCGGGTGCACGCGGCGCACAGGCGGTCGACGCCCCGATCGGAGGTCGCCACCGACCAGCCGGGCGGCAGGCCGCCCTCCGGGCCCGACGCCCGGGCCCCGCACCGGGCGCACGTGTGGTCGACGGTGGTCACGTCACGAGCATGGCAGGCTGAACGCACGATGGAACGAGAGCTGATCCGACAACTGCTCGACGACGCCGGCGCCACCCGCAACCGCGACGTGCTCGCCGAGATCTACCGCACGGCCTTCGAGCTGACGACCGACGACGCCGACCGCCTCGACCTCAAGATCGCCCGCGACGCGCTCAAGGAGATGCGCATCGCCTACAGGCTGTTCGCCCCCTACAGCGGCGTGCGCAAGGTGACCGTGTTCGGATCCGCCCGCACGCTCAGCACCGATCCGCTCTACGCCCATGCCCGCAACCTGGCGACCAGGCTGGCGGACGTCGGGTGGATGGTGGTCACCGGTGCGGGCCCCGGCATCATGGCCGCCGCCACCGAGGGCGCCGGCGCCGACCGCAGCCTGGGCGTGACGATCCGCCTGCCCTTCGAGGAGACCACCGCAGGACCGCTCGCCGGATCGGACCGGGTCGTGAGCATGAAGTACTTCTTCACCCGCAAGCTCATGCTCGTGAAGGAGTCGAGCGGGTTCGTGGCCCTGCCCGGCGGCTTCGGCACCCTCGACGAGACGCTCGAGCTGCTCACGCTGGTGCAGACCGGCAAGGCCACCCCGTCGCCGCTGGTGCTGCTCGACGTGCCCGGCCAGACCTACTGGGAGGCGTGGGAGGGCTTCGTCCGCCAGGAGCTGGTCGACGCCGGATGGGTGTCGCCGGGCGACGTCAACCTGTACACCATCACCGACGACGTCGACGAAGCGGTCGCCACCGTCCGGGGCTTCTGGCGCAACTACCAGGGCCTGCGCTGGGTGGGCGACCGCCTGGTCGTGCGCTTGCGCGCCGAGCCCACCGATGCCGAGGTCGCGGCGCTCGCCGAGCAGTTCGCGGACGTGTGCCTCGACGGCGCCATCGAGCGCACGGCGCCGCTGCCGGCCGAGGTGTCCGACAGCGACGCCCTCGACCTGCACCGCATCGTCCTCACCTTCGACCCCCGCAAGGGCGGGCGCTTCCGCGAGATGATCCGCGCTCTGAACTCTCTGGCGTCCGCCCCGCCCCTGGCCGCCTCGGTCGAGGTCTGATCGAAGCGGTCCTGGCCGGAGCGGGCGCCGTGACGTCGCGGCGTCCCGTGGCGCCTGCTCGACCGGTCACCCGAGGTCGTCGGGCTCGCGCAGCAGGCCGGCCGCCTTCTCGACCGCCCGCCGGGCACGCGTCAACCGGCGCTCGTCCACGGGCAGCTCGGCGCCACCGGCGTCGATCGACTCCCGCAGGCGTTCGATGGCGAGATCGGCCAGCTCCTCGCTGATCGCCTCGAGACGATGCCGGATGTCGTCGAACTCACCAGCCACGCGCTGCTCCTCTCACCGGCGCACCAGCATGGCAGGTCGCGCACGGCGGCCCGGCGCACCGGGCCTGACGGCGGCCGGGTCGGTGTGGGAACGTGAGCGCGATGGCTCCCCCGCCGCCCACCGACCTGCACGAGTACGTGTCGTTCGACGCGCCCGACGAGTGCCGCACCTTCTCGTTCGACATCACGTTCCTGACCAGCCCGTGGCACTGCATCTACGGCCAGGGCTGCCAGGGTGTGCTCACCGAGCCCGCACCCGAGCTCGAGCAGGGTTGCTGCAGCTACGGGGCGCACTTCGTCGACGAGGACGACGCCAACGCCACCCTCCTGGCCGCCGACCGGCTGACCCGCGAGCAGTGGCAGCACCGGCGCCTCGCCGAGCGCCGGGGCGGCCCGATCCGCCGCAAGCCCGACGGGTCGCTCGTGACCCGCCTGGTGGGCGACGCCTGCATCTTCCTCAACCGTCCCGGGTTCGACGGCGGCGCCGGCTGCGCGCTGCACCGGGGCGCCCTCGAGGCGGGCGAGCGCCCGCTCGACTGGAAGCCCGACGTGTGCTGGCAGCTGCCCCTGCGGCTGGTGGAGTCGACCGACGAGTCGGGACAGGTCACCTCGACGCTGCGCGAGTGGAAGCGACGGGACTGGGGGGCCGGCGGCCACGAGTTCCACTGGTGGTGCACCGATGCGCCCGACGCGTTCGACGGCGGCCGGCCGGTGTACGTGGAACTGCGTGACGAGATCGTCGAGCTGGTGGGCTCCTGGGCCTACGAACGGCTGGTCGACCACATCGAGACCACCGCCGGGGCGCGCGCGGTCGAGAGCTTCCTGCCTCACCCAGCGCTGCGGCGTGGCTGAGCCACGCCCTCGGGTCACGCCGTCAGGAGCCCGCTAGTCGTCGTCGTCGGCGGTGTCGGCCATGCACCATGCGGCATGGTCGTCGCCAGGCTCGGCACCGCACTCGGCACAGGGCTCGGCGTCCGTCGACGCGAAAATTTCTGAGATGTCGAGGTCGTTGCTGCGCTTGAGTGCGCGCGCTTCCTCGAATCGTCGATGTCGACCCTTTTTCACGGGCCAGCTCCCACGTAGTTGCGTTCGGCGGGGAAGTGTATCGCCG
>JAFGPU010000168.1 GCA_016936035.1 Acidimicrobiales bacterium | reverse complement strand
TCGCGGAGGTCGACGCCGTTGCGGCGGCTGTTGCGCAAGCTGCCCGACACCAGGTGGGAGATGAGCGACGACTCGAGGTCGTGGCCGACCGAGTCGATCATCGCGACGTCGAGCGAGCCGGGGTTGAGGCCGTAGTCGAAGCTGTCACCCGCCACCTCGTAGGCGGGCACGAGCGCCCCGGCCACGATGACGTGCGGCGTGGCGAGGGCGATCGGCGGCAGCGTGATGCGCTGCAGCTCGGCCTCGAGCGTCATGGACTTGCGCCGGCGCACGAGCTCCATCACGTCCGTGTAGCGCCCACGGGTCACCACCAGCTCGGCGGCCAGCGCGGCCAGGCGCTCGACGATCAGGGCCGTGCCGTCGTCGAGCGCGGCCGGCGTGTCGACCGACAGCACGCCGACCCGGGCCGTGCCGTTGACGAGGGGCACCCAGGTGCGCTCCCCGTCACCGTTGGGCACCGACAACCGGGTCTCGAACGCGAAGGCGCGACCGCCGATGGTCCCGTCCACGGGGAAGGACTCGTCGTCGTTTCGGCTGGCGTCCAGGGGATGCAGCCACATCTGGTCGTGATCGGCGAGGAACATGCACGACGCACCGATGCCGACGCGCGCCAACGCCGCGGCGACGACATCCGGCACGTCGGCCGGCGGCACGGTGTGCGAGCGCTCGAGCAGCCAGGCCAGCGGATCCACGGCCGCCCCCTCTGCCTCGCCCGCGGACACGGTCAGGCCTCGGCCGTCGTCGGCACGTGCAGTTCCACACCCTCACTCCTACCCAGGTGGCAGCGGCAGCCATCCCGGCGGGAGGCGCCGTGCCCGCCGGCAACGCTGGCGGCGGGCACGGCGCGGACTGCCCAGGCGGTCAGTCGACGGCGACGGGAGCACGTTCGTCCGGCGTCGTCGACGTGGCGTCACCGGTCGTGCGCGCCCGGAGCAGCACCAGGGCGAGGCCGGTGGCGGCGAGCGCCACGGCCCCGGCGCCGACGAAGGCGCTGCTGAAGCCGTCGGTGAGGGCGGCCACGTCGGTCAGCTGGTCGGCGCCGTTGCTGGTGGCGACGGCGGTCATCACGCCGAGCCCGAGCGCGGACCCCACCTGGTAGGAGGTGTTCACGATGCCCGATGCGAGGCCGGCCTGCTCGGGCCTGGCGTTCGCCATGGCGGCGAGCATCGCCGGGATGTAGGCCAGCGACATGCCCAGCGCGGCGACCAGCGATCCGGCCAGCACGTCGGACAGGAAGGCGCCGTCGGGCCGGACCAGGGCCAGGATGCCGAGGCCCACCGTCAGGGTGGCCATGCCCGAGGCCAGGACCGCCCGGAACCCGTACCGGCCGACCAGGCGGCCCGTGACCCCGACCATGAAGACCATCATCAGCACCGTCATCGGCAGCAGCGCCGAGCCGGCCGTGAAGGGCCCGTAGCCGAGGACCTGCTGGAGGTACAGGTTGAGGAAGAACCACATGGGGATCCACGCCGCCCCCAGCAGGGCCATGACCACGTTGGCGCCGGCCAGGTGCGGCGTGCGGAAGATGCCGAGCGGCAGCAACGGGTCGCGGCCGGTGCGCTGCAGCCCGAGGAACGCGCCCAGCAGGGCGACGCTGCCGACCAGGCTCCACACGGTCTGGGGCGAGCCCCAGCCGTCCTCGGGCGCCCGCACGATGGCGAACACCGCGAGCGACAGGGCAGCCGTCACGGTGAGGGCGCCGGCCACGTCGAGACGGCCGCGCTCACCCCGGCCGTCCGGCAGCAGCCGGGGCGTGGCCAGCATCACGGCGATGCCGACAGGCACGTTGACGTAGAAGACCCACGGCCAGTCGAGCCACTCGGTGAGCACGCCGCCGAGGAAGACGCCCGCGGTGCCGCCCGCCGGCGCAGCCGCTCCGTAGATGGCGAGCGCCTTGGTCAGCTCGCGGGGGTTGGCGGCGAAGAGCGTCATGAGCAGCGAGAGGGCGGTGGGAGCGATCAACGCGGCACCCACCCCCTGGCCCGCACGGGCCGCGATCTCGAACTGCTTCGTGTCGGCCAGGCCGGCGGCCAACGAGGCGACCGTCAGGACGCCGAACCCGGCGAGGAACACCCGGCGGGCGCCGAACAGGTCGGAGAGCTTGCCGCCGAGCAGGAGCAACCCCGCGAAGGCGATGACGTAGGCGTTGAACACCCACGACAGCTCGCTGGGCTCGAACCCCAGGGAGCGCTGCATGTCGGGGAGGGCGACGCCGATGATCGACGTGTCCATGATGACCATGAACTGGGCGGTGGCGATCACCCCGAGCGCCCACCACCTCGTTCTCAGCTGTTGTGCTTGCACGATTCTGCCTCCGCATCGGTGACGGATACCCCTAGGGGGTTAACCGTATGACGGGCGGCATCGTCCACTACCCCCTGGGGGTATGTCAAGGCCCACGTGATGCGCGCCGACCCGAGCGGCGGGCCCATGAACCCTGTCGGCGCGGCCGGAGGGCGCCGGGTGGTCAGGGGACGGTTTCGACGCCGGCGATGCCCTCGAGGGTGTCGAGCGCCTCGTCCTCGCCCTTGAGGTGGAGGTCGAAGAAGGCGAGGGCAGCGGCGGCCACCCAGGGGGCCGGCTCGCCGCTGCGGTAGGCCTCGGAGTGGTCGCCGCCCTCGATCGTGAGGAAGTACTTCGGCGGCTCCGCCGCCTCGAAGGTGTCGTGCGCGCCGTCGATGGGGAGGAGGTCGGCGTCACCGTGCATGAACATCACCGGTGTGCCCCGCAGAACGGGGGCGTACTCGCCGTCGAGAGGGAGGTTCAGCAGCGCCTGCACCAGCACTGCGTCGATGCGTTCGTCCTGGCAGCACGTGTTGAAGGCGTTGGCGAAGGCGACGATGGCGCCCGACGAGTGGCCGGCCACCGCGAGCTCGTCGACGTCTGCCAGGTCGGACAGCTCCTCGTCGATGCTCGTGATCACGAACGGCACGTCGCCGAGCTCGCCCTCGATGTCGTCCACGAACTGACCGCCCGGCCCGTCCCGCACGGTCACCGGGTGCCGGGGTGCGGCGACCACGTAGCCGGCCCGGGCCCACGTCTCGAACGACGGCGCGTACTGCTCCGGCTCCCCCTGCTGGCCGTGGTTGAACACGACGAGGGGAAACGGCCCGTCCGCTGCCGGGGCGTCGGCGAGGGGCTCGTCGCCGGCATCGCCCCGGGCGGGGTACCAGAGGTCGGTCACCAGGGTGCGCGTGTCCTCGGCGGGGGCCTCGCCGAACGCCGGGGTGCTCCGCTCGTCGTCGACGAAGGTCACGGATCGGGTGCCCACCCGGTACGGCTCCGACGTGTCCGGGGCGTCGTCGCCACCGCACGAGACCGCGGCGACCACCAGGAGCGCCACGACCGCGACCCGACCGGCGCCCGCGGGCGACATGGCGACCGCGATACCCCACCGACCGCTGTTCCAACCACGGCCCGGCGCCGCCCCGCTGAGAGCCGCTCAGGAGCCGTGGCGTGCGACCGGGTACGGGGGGACCTCGGCCGCCTCCGGGCGCGCCGCGTGCGCGACGGCCAGGGCGCGCTCCACGTCGCTCGACGTGACGATGCCGACCGTGTGCCCCTGGTCGTCGAGCACGAGGGCGCGGCGGCCGGTGCCGGGCGTGAACCGCCCCATCACGTCGACGACGCGCTCGTCGGGGCGAGCGGTCACGACCTGCGCGATCGGCCGGGCGACGTCGTCGACCGCGGTGGTGGACCGGTCGGCCTCGGGGACCTCGCGCACACCGCTGAGGCTGACCAGCCCCACCGGGGCGCCGTCACCCCGGACGACCGGGAACGCCGAGCAGCGGTGCCGTGCCACGTAGTCGTGCGCCAGAGCGTCGACCGTCAACCCGGTGGGCACGGTGATCGGATCGGGCGTCATCACCTCCGCGACCCGGGTGTCGCCCAGCAGCATGCGCATCTCGAAGCCGGCGAGCTCGGCCCGGGCGGCCTCGAGGACGATCCATCCCAGGAACAGGAGCCACACCCCGCCGACGCCCATGCCACCGATGAAGCTGAGCGCACCGAGCGCCATCAGCCCGTACCCGAAGGCGACGCCGGCACCCGAGGCGACCCTGGTGGCCCGGCGCTTGTCACGACTGCGCATCCACAGTGCGGCACGCAGCACGCGGCCCCCGTCGAGCGGGAACGCCGGCAGCATGTTGAACACGGCGAGCGCCACGTTCATGACGCCCAACCACGCGATCGCATCGACCGCGATCCACGGCGCGTCGACCGCGGCGAGCGCCACCGCCAGGACGATCATCACGATGCCCAGTGCGAGGCTGGTGAGCGGCCCGACCACGGCCATGCGCAGCTCGGACCGCGCGTCGGGTGCGTCGCCGCCGAGGCGCGACACGCCCCCGAACATCCACAGGGTGATGCCCTCCACAGGCATGCCCAGCGAGCGGGCGACGACGGCGTGCGCCATCTCGTGCGCCAGCAGCGATGCCAGGAACGCCACGGCCGTGACAGCAGCGACCGCCCAGTACACGCCCGTCGGGTAGTCGCCCTCGCCCTCCGGGAGCACGCCCACGGCGACCGTCCAGGTGATCAGCATGATCACCACCAGCAGCGACCAGCTGGCGCCGACGGCGATGCCGGCGATCCGTCCGAACCGGATGTCCTCGTTCATCAGGGGTCGACCTCCTCCCCTGAGACCAGTCTGGGGGCCGGGCCCGCAGACGCCAAGGGACGAAGGACCGTGCGGCCGCTGACCTTCGCGGGTGAGCGGCCGGTGCCCGGGCGGGGCCGAAACCGTCAGGCGGGCGGGTCAGGCGGGCGGGTCAGGCCGCCGAGCGCTCCAGGATGTGCACCCCGCACGCGCTGCCCAGGCCGATCACGTGGGCGAGCCCGACGCGAGCGCCCTCGATCTGGCGGGGCCCCGCCTCGCCCCGCAGGTGGTGGCACACCTCCCAGATGTTGGCGATGCCCGTGGCGGCGATGGGATGGCCCTTGGACTGCAGCCCACCGGAGACGTTCACCGGCATCCGACCGTCGCGGTACGGGGCACCCGACTCGAGGAAGTCGACCGCGCCGCCCTCCTCGCACAGGCCGAGGTTGTCGTAGTGCACCAGCTCGGCGGTCGCGAAGCAGTCGTGCAGCTCGACCAGGTCGAGGTCGTCCGGCCCGACGCCCGCCTGCTCGTAGGCCTGCCGGGCGGCGGAGCGGGTCAGCGTGTTGACGTCGGGCAGCACCTGGCAGCCCTCCTGCCAGGGATCGCTGGTGAGCACGCTGGCCGAGATCTTCACCGCCCGGCGCTGCTGCTCCCGCGAGAGCGTCTTCAGCGTGGCATCGGACACGACCACCGCGGCCGCCGCCCCGTCGCAGTTGGCCGAGCACATCGGTCGGGTGTTGGGGTAGGCGATCATCAGGTCGCCCATGATCTGCTCGAGGCTCATGGCCTTGGTGTACGCGGCCAGCGGGTTGAGGGTCGAGTGCGCGTGGTTCTTCTCGGAGATCCGCGCGAACAGCTCGAGCGGGGTGCCGCCGTAGCGGTGCTCGTGGAGGTACTGCATGCCCACCTGCGCGAACACGCCGGGCATCGTCTCGGTGCCGACCCGCCCGTCGAGCGCCGCCACCGCCCCGTACCGGCCCCGCGGCTGCCAGGTGTCGCTGTCGCCGGCCCGGGTGCCGCCGGCGAGCAGGCCGGCACCCGCCAGCTTCTCGACGCCGACGGCCAGCCCGACGTCGGCCTCACCGGCCTTGATGGCCATCACCGCCGTGCGCAGCGCCGTGGCGCCGGTGGCGCAGGCGTTGGCGACGTTGTACACGGGGATGCCCGTCTGACCGATCTGCTTCTGGAGCTGCTGGCCGATGCCGGCGCCGGCCCCCAGCAGGTTGCCGGCGGCCAGGACGTCCACGTCCTCGATGGTCACCCCACCGTCGGCCAGCGCCCCGAGGGCCGCCTCGGCGGCCAGGTCGACGGTGTCGGCGTCGGGGTGCTTGCCGAACTTCGTCATCGTGATCCCGAGGATCCACACGGTGTCTGCCATCAGCTCTGCTCCAGCGGTTCGAAGCCGAAGCCGACGGCCTCGGTGCCGGCACTGTCGGTCCCCAGCGGGAAGGTGGCGAGGCGCAGCTTCATGCCCAGCCGCACGTGATCGGGATCGGGCGGGGTGTTGACCACGTTGGCCCGCACGGTCGTGCCCCCGCAGTCGACGACGCCAGCCACGAACGGCACGTCGATGCCCGGCGCCGCCATGGACACGATGGTGAACGCCCGCAGCTCGCCCTGGCGGTCGATCGCCACCTGCCGGAACCCCCCGGCGGCGCCGCACGCGGCACAGGCGTTGCGGCGGTCGAAGTACCGGGCCCCGCACTGCTCGCACTCGCTGGCCACCAGGTGCGGATCGCCGTCCAGCACCAGGTAGTCGACGATCGGTGTTCGTTGCTGCATCCGACTGGTCCTCCCTGCACGGGTCCCGCTGCGCGCACCGGTGGCACGACCCAGCCGGCCAGCACACTAACGGTGGGCCGGGCGCGCTGTCCCACCCGGTCGCGTGCTAGCACGTGTGCGGAGCCCGCACCGCGGGGAGGGAGGGAGCCCAGGTGAGCGATCCACGTGTCCGCCTGGAGGTCGACGGCCCGGTCGCCGTCATCACCAACGACAACCCCGACAAGCACAACGCCTTCGACGACGCGATGGACCTGCGCCTGTTCGAGATCCTGGGCGAGCTGCGCGAGCGAGCCGACGTGCGCGCCGTCGTGTGGCGGGCCGAGGGCCGATCGTTCTCGTCCGGTCGCGACGTCGGCGCCATCGGCGGCGGCGAGGTCGACCTCAGCCACCACGAGCTCATGCGGCGCGGCCACCGGGGCATCCAGCAGCTCTTCGACCTGGACGCGCCCGTCCTCGTCGCGCACCGCGGGTGGTCGATCGGGGCGTCGTTCCAGCGGGCGCTGCTGTGCGACATCCGGGTCGCCGCCGACGACGCCCGGTTCATGCTGCCCGAGGTCGCCCACGGGGTGATCCCCGACACGGGAGGGGTCGGGCGCCTCTTCCAGATCTGCGGGCACGGCGTGGCCAGCGACCTCGTGCTCACCGGCCGGCCGATGGACGCCGCCGAGGCGTACGGCCACGGCATCGTGTCGCGGGTGGTCCCACCCGACGACCTCGACGACACCGTGCTCGAGATGGCGAACAAGATCGCGGCCGCACCCGCCGTCACGGTGAAGATGGCGCGGCGGGTCATCGCCCACCTGGCCGAACCGGAGGTCCGCTCGTCGATGGCCGAGGAGCTGATCGCCCAGACCTTCGTCAACCGCTCGGACGACTACGCCGAGATGCGCGCCGCCCGGGCCGAGGACCGCAGCCCGGTCTACACGGGGAGCTGACGTGACCGCACCCGACCGCCCGGCCCTCGCGACCGCCGCCCCCACGACCCCCGCCGCTGCGGCCGCCGGCCTGCCCGAGCCGCCGCCGCTCGGCGCCAGCGCCCTCCCCGACGGAACCTTCGCCGGTACGACCGTGCTGGTCACGGGCGGAGGCACCGGCCTCGGCCTGGCGACCGCCACCGAGTTCGCCCGGCTCGGCGCCACCCTGGCCATCGCCAGCCGGAAGCCCGAGCACCTCGAGGCCGGGCGCACCGCGCTCGAGGCGTCGGGCGCCACGGTCGTCACCGCCACGTGCGACATCCGCGATCCCGACCAGGTCGCCGCTGCGTTCGACACCGTCGAGCAGTCCGCAGGCCTGCCCGGCGTGCTGGTGAACAACGCCGCCGCCAACTTCCCGGTGCCCGCCGAGGACATGAGCCCCAACGCCTGGCGCACGGTCGTCGACATCACCTTGAACGGCACCTTCTTCTGCGCCCGCGAGTTCGCCCGCCGTCACCTGGCCGCCGGCACGCCGGGGTCGATCGTCAACATCGGCGCGTCCTACGCGTGGACCGGCGGGCCCGGCTTCGCCCACAGCGCGGCCGCCAAGGCGGGCGTGAAGAACATGGTCGAGACCCTGGCGGTCGAGTGGGGCCCGTACGGCATCCAGGTGAACGGCCTGGTGCCCGGCCTCTTCCCGCACGAGGACATGACCGCCGACATCCGGGGGAACCTCGACCGCACCCACGAGAAGGACGCGTGCCAGCCCGCGCTGCGGGTCGGCCGCCTGCGCGAGCTGGGCTGGGCCGCCACGTTCCTGGCCTCGCCCTACGCCCGGTTCGTCTCGGGCCACACACTCGTGGTCGACGGCGCCAACTGGCAGCGGCGCAGCCTCACGAACCCGCCCGTCGTCACGGTGCGCGACCAGATGGGCAAGGAGCCGTTCTCGCTCGAGCCGTGACGATGCGTCCGACGTCCCGACCGACGACGCCGTCGGCCGTACGGCGCGTCGACGTGGTCAGACGGTGCGCGTCTCGGGCAGCCGCACGAGCGGGATGCGCCGCTCTGTCTTGCCCTGGTACGTGTCGTACCAGGCACGGTCGGCGGTGAGCAGCGCCCAGATGCGGTCGTACTCGTCGCCCTCGAGGATCTCCTGGTCGGACCAGTACTCCACCCCGCCCTGGACCTTGCAGCGGACC
>JAFGPU010000167.1 GCA_016936035.1 Acidimicrobiales bacterium | reverse complement strand
CGCCGGCCACCCGTTCTGCTTCTGCTGGGATTAGGAGACTGTCCGGCGCCGGCGGTGGGCGGTGCCCGTGGTGGCACCGCTGCGCGGGACCCGAGCGTTCCGGAGGGCGTCGCACGCATCGCGAACGGCAGCCGTCGTGGCGTTCGAGAGCGGCATGCGAACGTCGGGAGTCGGGATGCGCCCCTCGGCGTGGAGCACGGCCTTGATCACCGCCGGGCTGGGCTCGGCGAACAAGCGGAGAACCAGGGGAAGCAGCATCTCGGCGTGGTCTCGGCCCTGGGCCAGGCGCCCTGCCAAGCCGTGGTCGATCATGGCCACGAAGCGTTCTGTCGCCAGATGGGCGGACGCGGCGATGGCGCCGTCACCGCCCATCAACACCACCGGGAACAGGTACGGGTCGTCCCCGCCGAGGAACGCGAACCCGTCGGGGCTGGCGGCGAGCACGGTGAGCGTGTCGGCGTCGATGCCGTCGACGGCCTGCTTGACGCCGATGACGTTGGGAGATGCCGCGAGCTCGAGCAGCGAGGCGGCGCCGAGCCCCCGGCCGGTGCGGTACGGGATGTTGTACACGACGAGGGGTACCGGCGACCGGTCGGCGACGTGGCGGAGATGGGCCACGATCGCTGCCTCGGAGGGGCGCACGTAGTAGGGGACCACCGCCAGCGACGCCGTCACGTCCGGCACGTCAGCCAACGCCGCGTGACGCGCGACGGTGGTCCTGGTGTCGTTCGTCCCGGCCCCGACGAGCAACTGCGCACCGCGGTCGCGACACACCCGGGCGCACGCGGCCACGATCTCGTTGCGCTCGTCGTCGGTCAACGACGTCGCTTCGCCCGTCGTGGCGAGCGCCACGACCCCCGCGGCCCCCGCATCGAGGCAGTCGGCCGTCAACCGTTCGACGCAGGCCAGGTCGACCTCACCACGCTCGTCGAACGGGGTCACGAGCGGGACGTACAGGCCTCCCAGCTCCGGCTCCCCAGTCACGCCGGGGACCGTAGCCCCCACGGCGACCGAGCCAGCGCGAGTTCCGCGGTCCTGAACGGCCGAGAGGCGACGCGGCATCGTTCACCGCCGCCCGGCTGACCACCTCGGGTCAGCGACGCCGGCCGCTCCGGGCGCGTCGAGCGGGGTGGGTGTCGCCGAGGAGGGCATCGTGCATGTCGAGGATGGCGCGCTCGTCGATGCGGTCGGCGAGCCCGATGGCGGCCTGCAGGGCCTCGGTGTTGGCGACGATCACGTTGGCGTTGCGCTGTCGAGGGTCGCCGAGCTCCGCGAGCGCGATGGCCCTGGCGGAGGCGGTGAGGTTCTCGATCTTCGACGAAGCGGCGGCCGACTCGGAGCGCCATAGTGACGTCTATTCCTACAACCGTCACTACTAGTCCCGGCGAGTGACGGAAGCCCGGTCGACGCCGCCCTCCACGGCATCGGTCACGGTCCGGGTGGCGACCCGGTCGCGCTGCCCGCCGAGAGGAACCGGCGGATCGCCGAGGCGAGCGCCTGGTCGTCGACACCGTGCCACCCCCCGGGCAGGCTCAGGTGCTCGGCATCGGGCAGGTGCCGGGCGATCGTCGCCGCCATGCCGGTGAGGTCGTCGGTGCTGCCCATGCTGTCGAGCACGAGCGCCGGCACGTCGACCTTCCCGAGGGTGGCGGTGTCGGTCGCCGTGCTGATGGTGCAGTCGTAGACGAGCGTCCCGGCCACGCGGGCCATCGCCTCCCACTCGGGGCCACCCCTCATCCCGTCGACCATCTCGGACGGCATGATCGATGCGAGGAAGAAGGCGAGCGCCGCCTCGTTGCCATAGCGCTCCAGACGTGCGCGCAGGCTGGACGTGAACGCGGTCTGCGCCTCGGTGTCGTCGTCGATCGGCGGTTCGAACAGCGTAAGGCGGCGGATCGGCACGCCGTGCACCACAGCCTGGACGGCGAGGAGGGCGCCCGACGAGGCGCCGTGCACGTCACCGGCCCCTCCGACTGCGTCGAGCACCACCGCGAGGTCTTCGACCTCGCGCTCGACCTGGTACGGGGCGGTGTCGGTGCTCTCGCCGCGGCCGCGACGGTCATACGTGACGACGGTGAAGGCGGAGCTCAGCAGGGGCACGAGCCCGCCGAACGCGGAGAATCCCCGGTGGTGGCCTGCGGGCTCGACCAGGACGAGCGGCGGGCCCGCGCCCTGCAACGACACACCGATGTGGGTGCCGTCGGGCGAGCGGACCGCCGTCCGTCGTTCGCGTGTGCTGGTGACCATCTCAAGACCTCGAACCTGAAAGTGAACGCTACCGTTCACTTCTTACCCGGACCCATGTGAACGGTCAAGTACAGTTGTGGGGCGGGTCGAGGAGAGCAGTGACGACGAGCGAGAGCGACGCCCCCCGGGGGCCACGTGCGGAGCGCAAGCGGCGCGACATCCTGCGAGCGGCGCGTGAGGTGTTCCTGTCCGACGGCTTCGCCGGCGCGTCCATCACCGAGGTCGCGGCGCGCGCCGACGCCTCGAAGGTCACCGTCTACCGGCACTTCGGCGACAAGGAGCGCCTGTTCGTCGCCGTCGTGCTCTCGGCGATCGAGGAGGCGGAGGAGCGATCACGCTCCATCGTCGACGCCTTGGCCGAGTCCACCCGGCTCGACGAGGACCTCCGGGCCTTCGCCCGGCAACACCTCGAGATCGTCACCCAGCCCGCGCTCGTGCGGATGCGTCGGACGATCATCGCCGAAGCCGAGAGGTTCCCCGCGCTCGCCGCAGCCTGGCACGAGCGGGCACCCCGCCAGGCGCATCGGCGTCTCGGCGGGATCATCCGACGCCTGGCCGACCGGGGCCTGCTCGCCGTCGACGACGCCGAGGTGGCGGCGGCGCACCTCAACTACCTGATCCTGTCCGCACCCCTCGACGAGGCCATGTTCATCCCCGGCTCCAGCCCGTTCCCCCCGGCGCAGCTGCACCGATGGGCCGACGACGCCGTCCGGGTCTTCCTGGCCGCCTACGGCGCACCGCACCCGACCGTCGTGGGCGCCCGGACCGCCAGCGCGCAGACCTGACCGCTCATCCATCCCGCTGACCGATACCGAGACGTTGGGCCCTGGCAACTGCTGCTCGGGGAGCGCATGGTGAACGTGACGGAGAGGAGAGCGCCATGAAGCGTCTCTACGTGACGTACTACCGGTATCGCGACCACCTCGTCGAGAAGGACCTGCGGGAGTTGACGAAGAAGTTCGCTGAGATCGGGACCGCACCAGGGGTGCTCGCGCACTACACGCGCCTCGACGGACAGGGCGGGTTCCTCGTTCAGGAAGCGCGGGAGGATCCGGCCGAGGACTTCGAGGTCACCATCCGATACGGGCCGTGGATGACCTTTGAGATCGTCCCGGTCACGAGCATCGAGGACGCCTTCCCGGTCATTCAGACCATCTACGGCTGAACGGGGCCGCCTCACGGGATGAGCGGCCCGAGGCAGATCCCGGCGTCGTCGGTCAGGAGCCGGCGTCGAGCACGGGGAGGAGCACGAAGCGGACCGTCGCCTCGAGCTCGTCGTCGGGGGCGGGCACCGCGGTGAGGACGAGCACGATCCGCACGATCCACTCGGCGGCCAGCGCCGGATCGCTGGCGCGGATCAGTCCGGTGCCCATGGCCTGGCGCAGCACGGGGGTGAGCAGGTCGGTGAT
>JAFGPU010000166.1 GCA_016936035.1 Acidimicrobiales bacterium | reverse complement strand
CTGCCCGGCCTGGCCGGGTTCTGGGGCGAGTTCCCCGCCATCCTCGCCACCTACCAGCCGGGTGCCGGCCTGAACGAGGCCCTGTTCCGGGTGTACATGGTGGTCGCCGCCATCGGCACGGTCTTCGCCGCCGGCTACCTGCTGTGGCTGTACCAGCGCACCGCCTTCGGCACCCCGACCGACGAGTTCGAGCACGAGGACATCCCGGACGTGTCGGTGCCCGAGTGGCTGGCGTGGACGCCGATGCTCATCCTCATCCTCGTCATCGGCATCTTCCCCAACCTGGTGTTCGGGGTGAGCGACGACCAGATGTCGTCGGTGGCCCAGTCGATCGCCGCTGCGGTGGGCGGCTGACCGGTCGTGTCCGTGCTCGCCTCCGCCGGCATCTTCGGCTCGGTCGCCCAGGCGGCCCAGGACGACTTCGTCCGACCCGCCGTCGACTGGCACGCGCTCGCCCCCGACCTGGTCGTCGTGGGCGTGCTGTGCCTGGTGCTGGTCGCCGACCTGTTCCTGCCCGACGACCGCAAGGGCGTGCTGCCCTCGCTGGCCGGCCTGGGCCTGCTCGGCGCGCTCGTGCCGGTGCTCACGCTGGCCGTCGACGGCGCCGACCGCGCCATGTTCGGCGGGGCGTACGCCGTCGACAACTTCGCCCTGGTGCTCAAGGCGCTGTTCCTGGTGGCCGGCTACGTCACCGTGCTGATGTCGACCAACTACATCGCCGAGGGCGACTACGCCGAGGGCGAGTACTACTTCCTGCTGCTCGCCTCGATCCTGGGCATGACGGTCATGGCCTCGGCCCGCGACCTCATCACGATCTTCGTGGCGCTCGAGATGCTGTCCATCCCCGCGTACCTGCTGGCGGGTTGGCGCAAGCGCGACCGCAAGGGCAACGAGGCGGGCGTCAAGTACTACCTGATGGGCGTGTTCGCCACCGGCATCCTGCTCTACGGCATGTCGCTGATCTACGGCGTTGCCGGCACCACCCAGCTGGCCGGCATCAACGAGGCGCTCGCCACGGGCGAGTCGGTACCCGTCATCAGCCTGGCGATCGTGCTCGTCATCGCCGGCTTCGCCTTCAAGGTGTCCGCCGTGCCGTTCCACACGTGGGCGCCCGACACCTACGAGGGCGCCCCCACGCCCATCACCGCGTTCCTGTCCGTGTCGTCCAAGGCCGCGGGCTTCGTGGCTCTGCTGCAGCTGGTGGTGATCGGCTTCGCCGGCCAGACCGAGGTCGTGCGCCCGCTCATGTGGGCGCTGGCCGCGCTGTCGATGACCATCGGCAACGTGGTCGCCCTGCGCCAGACCAACCTGGTGCGCATGCTCGCCTACTCGGGCATCTCGCAGGCCGGGTTCATCCTGGCGCCCCTGGCGGTGGTCGGGCAGATCGGCGATTCGACGCTCACGTCGGTGGTCACCTACCTGCTCATCTACGCGGCCATGAACCTCGGGGCCTTCACGGTCGTCATGGCCGTGGCCCGCAAGACGGGCAGCGCCGAGATCACCAGCTTCGGCGGGCTGATCAACTACGCGCCGTCGCTCGCGGTGCTCATGACCATCTTCATGTTCGCCCTGGCGGGCATCCCGCCCCTGGCGGGCTGGCTGGCCAAGTTCGTGGCCTTCCGGGCCGTCATCGACGCCGACACGGGCGCCGCGTACACCCTGGCGGTGGTGATGGCGATCAACTCGGTGATCTCGCTGGCGTACTACGCCAACGTGGCCCGCGAGATGTGGATGAACCCCGCCCCCGACGGCGACGAGACCCCGGTCCGGGTGCCGTTCTCGCTGCGCGCCGCGCTCACCATCACCGGTGTGCTCACCCTGGCCTTCGGCGTGACCCAGTGGGCCACCGAGCTGGGCGACGTCGCCAACTTCGTGGCGTCGACCACACCCTGATCGACCCCTCGAGCAGCGAGCGCGGCGCGTGAGCGGCGCCGGCGCGGCGGCGGCTGCGATGCTGGACGGCACCATGCGCTCTCTCCGCACCACGGATCGGACGTGACCACGGGCCTCCCCGGCACGGTGGCCGACGAGATCCGCCGCCACGGGCCGCTGCCGTTCGACCGGGTCCTCGACATCGCGCTCTACGCCGTCGAGGGCGGCTTCTACGAGTCGGGCGGCCGGGCCGGTGGCCGGCGGGGCGACTTCCTGACCAGCCCCGAGGTGGGGCCGCTGTTCGGGGCCGTGGTGGCGCAGGCGCTCGACGCCTGGTGGCGGGCGATGGGTCGTCCCGACCCGTACGTGGTCGTCGAGGCGGGCGCGGGTCCGGGCACCCTGTGCCGGATGGTGCTCGCCGCCGCTCCCGAGTGCGCGGCCGCGCTGCGGTACGTGCTGGTCGAGCGCTCGGCGGCGCAGCGGCGGCTGCAGGCCGCGACGCTGCGGCTCGAGGAACCGGCGCTGGCGTTCGCTCCGGTCGACCCCGACACCGAGGCTCCGGTGGCCGGGTCGCCGCCGGGCCCGATCTGCGTCAGCCTGGCCGAGCTGCCCCGGGTGGTCGGCCCGGCCGTCGTGGTGGCGAACGAACTGCTCGACAACCTGCCCGTCGCCCTGGCCGAGCGGCGCGACGGCGGCTGGTGCGAGGTGCGCGTCGACCTCGACCCGGCGTCCGAGGCGGCCGGCGGGGCCCGGCTGGTCGAACGGCTGGTGCCCCTGCCCGACGAGAGCACGCAGATGCTCGACACGCTGGCGCCCGACGCGCCGGCAGGTGCGCGCGTGCCCCTGCAGCGGGCCGCCCAGGACTGGTTGCGCGAGGCCTCGGTGGTGGCGGGCGACCGGGGACGCGTGATCGTCCTCGACTACGCGTCGACGACCGCGGAGATGGCCGCCCGCCCCCAGACCGAATGGCTGCGCACCTACCGGGGCCACGGCCGCGGCGAGGGTGTGCTCGACGCCCTCGGCGGCCAGGACGTCACCTGCGAGGTCGCCGTCGACCAGCTCGCACTCGTGCGCCGGCCCACGCGGGTCGCCCCGCAGGCGGACTGGCTGCGCTCGCACGGCATCGACGACCTGGTGGCCGAGGGTCGCCGCATCTGGACGGAGCGGGCGCACCTGGGCGACCTGGCGGCCGTGGCGGCGCGCAGCCGGGTGACCGAGGCCGACGCGCTGCTCGACCCGACGGGACTGGGCGGGTTCCAGGTGCTCGAGTGGGACGGGTCGG
>JAFGPU010000165.1 GCA_016936035.1 Acidimicrobiales bacterium | reverse complement strand
TGCGGCGACCGCACGCGTGGCGGACGTTGGGGAAGCGTGTCCGCCGCCCGTCGTGTCGCCTACAGCGTGGCGATGACGTCGGCCATCACGTCGAGGAAGCCGGCGGTGCCCTCGCGGGCCTGCTCGTACTCCTCGGCGCTCATGTGGCCGGTCTGTTGCAGGATCATCTCGGTCTTTGCGCCCTGCTCGGTGAGCGTGTAGGTCAACGTCTCGAACGCGTCGGTGGTGGGGTCGTCGGTGACGGCGACCACCAGCCGCGCCGGCTCGTCGATGTCGAGGAAGCGCCCGGTCCAGGGCATCTCGTTGCCCTCGTAGGTCATCGTGGCGCGCCACTCGCCGTCCGGGCGCAGGTCCCAGTGGTGGACCTCCAACGGGACGTCGGCAGCGAACCACTGGGCGAAGAGGTCGGCCTCGGTGATCGCCCGCCACACCAGTTCGCGGGGGGCGTCGAACACCCGGGTGAGGGTGTAGCCGAGCTGGGTGTCGTGTGTGGCGGCCGGGGAGGGGTTGGCATCGGCCATGGTGGTGCTCCTTGATCGTGGGTTGGTCGGTGCGGGCTTGACCTTCGCGCCGATCACGCATCATAGTCAACCCATTGGTTGATAAACGCTGAGGTTGAACAAGGGCGTGGAGGAACAAGGACGTGGAGGATGGCGTGGAGATGACCGAGGACGAGCTCGACCGGGTCTTCGCCGCGCTCGCCGATGCGACCCGCCGGGCGATCCTCGCCCGCCTCGCCACCGGCGACGCCACCGTCAACGAGCTGGCCGAGCCGTTCCCGATCAGCGTGCAGGCGGTGTCGAAGCACCTGAAGGTGCTCGAGCGTGCCGGCCTCATCACCCGAGGCCGCAACGCCCAGTGGCGTCCGTGCCGGCTCGAGGGCGCGCCGCTGGCGACGGCGTCAGCGTGGATCGACGAGCATCGCCAGGCGTGGGAGGACCGCTTCGACCACCTCGACAAGGTCCTCGAGAAGCTGCAGCGCCCGAGCCCCGACGACCCTGATTCGGATCAGGCCAGCTCGACCAGGTCGATGAGGTCGTCCGACCAGTGATCGACCTCGCCGTCGGGCATCAGCAGCACCCGATCCGGGGCCAGGTCGCGGACGAAGCCGGCGTCGTGGCTGACGATGACCATGGTGCCGCCCCAGCTCGCCAGGGCGGCCGCCACCGCCTCGCGAGACGGCGGGTCGAGGTTGTTGGTGGGCTCGTCGAGCAGCAGCAGGTTGTGGCGTCCGGCCACGAGCAGCGACAGGGCCAGCTTGGTCTTCTCGCCGCCCGAGAGCGTGGACGCGTCCTGGTGCACCTTGTCGCCCGTGAGGCCGAACATGCCGAGCAGGCGCCGGCGCATCTGGTGGGCCTGGCCCGGTGAGGCCTCGGCCATGTGCTCGAGCAGCGAGGCACCGGCACGGATGCCCTCGTGCTCCTGGGCGTAGTAGCCGACGTCGACGTTGTGCCCCCACGACACGGCGCCGCGATCGGCGTCGGACGTGCCGGCCAGGATGCGCAGCAGGCTGGTCTTGCCGGCGCCGTTGAGGCCGAGCACGAGCAGGCGCTCGCCCCTGCCGACCTCGAACGAGAGGTCGTCGAACACCGGAGGGGTGTCGCCGTAGCTCTTGGCGAGCCCCGCGACCGACAGCGAGGTGCGGCCAGACGGTGGTGGCTCGGGCAGGCGCAGCCGCAGCCCGCGCCGGGCGGTGGGCGCCTCGACGCCCTCGCTGCGGATGCGCTCGATGCGGGTCTCGAGCGACTTGGCGAACGACGCCTTGCTGGCCTTGGCGCCCCACCGGTCGACCAGTGCCTGCAGCCGGGCGATCTCGGTCTGCTGGCGGGCCGCGATCTTGGCCAGGCGGATCTCGTCGCGCTCGCGCGCGGCCTTGTACTGCGAGTACGTGCCCTTGTACTCGGTGATCTCGCCGACGTCGGACTCGCCCGGGCGGTCGAGGTGCAGGACGCGGGTGATCGACTCGTCGAGCAGCTCGAGGTCGTGGCTGATGACGATGAGCGCGCCGCGGTAGGAGCGCAGGAAGTCGAGCAGCCACTCGCGGGCGTCGTTGTCGAGGTGGTTTGTGGGCTCGTCGAGCATGAGCAGGTCGCTGCCAGCGAACAGGATGCGGGCCAGCTCGACGCGCCGCCGCTCGCCACCCGACAGGACGGTGATGGGGTGACCGGCACGGTCGCTGCGCAACCCGAGGCCCGCCAGCAGTCGCCGGGCCTCGGACTCGGCGGCGTAGCCGTCGGCGTGCTCGAAGGCGTCGTGGGCGCGGCTCCACTTGGCGACCAGGCGCTCGTCGCCGGGCTGCGCCTCCATCTTCAGGCGCAGCTCCTCCATGCGGGCGGCGAGCTCGTCGAGGCCCCGGCCGCCGAGCACGTGGGTGAGCGCGGTCGTGTCGGGGGAGATGGCGTCGAGGCGCGGGTCCTGGGGGAGGTAGCCGAACGCGCCCGGGCGCTGGATGACCCCGGCCTTGGGCTCGGACATGCCGCCCAGCACCTTGAGCAGCGACGTCTTCCCGGCGCCGTTGCGGCCCACGAGCCCCACGCTGTCGCCGGCGCGCACGGTGAAGCCGGCACCCTCGACGAGGAGGGTGCCGCCGA
>JAFGPU010000164.1 GCA_016936035.1 Acidimicrobiales bacterium | reverse complement strand
TGGGGGCCGTGGCGCAGGCCGGCGGTTCGGCAGGCTGTCCGGCGCGGGGACCGGCCGTGGCATCGGTCGACGGGGCCGGCTCCTCGCCGGCGCTGGGGCGGCAGCGGTCGCGCTGGTCACCCTGGTGGGGGCGATCCAGGCCGGCGGCCGCGACGGCGACGGCACGGCCGTCGAGACGAGCGGCGGGCGCGACGGCGACCGGTCGGGGTCGACCGCCGATCGCGACGGGGGCCCGCGGCCGCCGGCGTCGGGGTCGGGGTCAACGACGGCGCCGTCGGTGACGACGCCGCCGGGACCGACGAGCACCACGGTCGGCGAGGGAGGGTCCGGCGGGGCCGGCGGCACGCCGAGCGGACCGGGCACGCCGGCGATCCCGGCGTCCGAGCCCCTCGCTCCCGCACCCGGCGGCTCCTCGCCCGGCGGGCCGTCGCCGAGCGACCCGCCCCCCACCACGGCGACCACCGCGCGTGACGCCACGGGTCCGTCGATCACGGAGCTGAGTGTCACTCCCGGCATGATCGACGAGGACGGGTTCGAGTTCTGCGAGCGCCCGAAGACGGCGCAGGTCAGCGCCACCGTGAGCGATCCGTCGGGCGTGACGGGCGTGATCGTCTCGTGGAGCGGCAACGGCATGAGCGGCTCGACGGAGATGGCCGCGATGGGCAGCACGTGGCAGGGCACCCTCGGCCCCGTGCCCGACAGCCAGCTCACCGTGGGCGACGGGCCCGTCCCGATCACCTGGTCGGTGACGGCGGTGGACGGCGCCGGCAACAGCGCCACCAAGGGCGGCCCGACCCTGAGCATGTACGGCTGCTGAGCCCGCCGATCTGACGGTCCGTCGGGCGTTGGGCGGCGGCGCCCGACGATTCCTAGGGTGTGGGCATGCGATCCCCGAAGGACTTCTTCCGACCCCTGGCGGTCGGGGCCCCCGACCCCGTGCGGGAGATCCCGTTCCCGCCGTCGCGGATGATCCACTTCTTCCCGGCCGCCAACCCCAAGATGGTGGCCAAGGCGCCCGACATGGCGGCCAAGGTCGACATCCTGCTCGCCAACCTCGAGGACGGCGTGCCCGCCACCGACAAGGAGGCGGCCCGGGCCGGCCTGCTCGAGGTGGGCCGGGCGTGGGATCCGTCGTGCGGCACCCAGCTGTGGACGCGGGTCAACAGCCTCGACTCGCCGTGGGCGCTGGACGACCTCATGGCCGCGGTCACCGAGATGGGCGACAAGCTCGACGTCATCATGATCCCCAAGGTCGAGGGGCCCGAGGACATCCACTACGTCGACCGCCTCGTCGCCCAGCTCGAGGCCAAGGCGGGGCTCGACCGGCCGATCCTGCTGCACGCCATCCTCGAGACCGCCAGCGGCGTGGCCAACGTCGAGGCGATCTGCGGCGCCAGCCCCCGCATGCAGGGCCTGTCGCTCGGCCCGGCCGACCTGGCGGCCAACCGGCGCATGAAGACCACCCGGGTGGGCGGCGGCCATCCCGGCTACCTGGTGCGCCAGGACCCGCCCGGCGGCGACATCGAGGCCGATCGCGCCTCGTACCAGCAGGACCTGTGGCACTACACCATCGCCCGCATGGTCGACGCCTGCGCCGCCCACGGCATCCTGCCGTTCTACGGCCCGTTCGGCGACATCAAGGACACGGTCGCCTGCGAGGACCAGTTCCGCAACGCCTTCCTGCTCGGGTGCGTGGGCGCCTGGAGCCTGCACCCCGTGCAGATCGACATCGCCCGGCGCGTGTTCTCGCCCGACCCGGCCGACGTGGCGCATGCCCGCCGGGTCATCGAGGCGATGGGCGACGGCACGGGTGCCGTCATGCTCGACGGCAAGATGGAGGACGACGCGTCGGTCAAGCAGTGCCGGGTGATGGTCGACCTGGCCGAGGCGCTGGCCGCCAAGGATCCCGAGCTCGCCAAGGCCTACGCCGGCGACGCGGCGGGGGAGTGACGATGGCCGACACGACCGCCGACGCCCTACGGCCCCGCCGCTCCGTCCTCTACATGCCCGGCGCCAACGAGCGGGCGCTCACCAAGGCCGAGGCGCTGCCCGCCGACGCCCTCATCCTCGACCTCGAGGACGCCGTCGCCCCTGATGCGAAGACCGAGGCCCGCGACCGGGTGTGCGAGGCCGCTGCCTCCGACCGCTACGGCCGGCGCGAGGTGACCATCCGCATCAACGGGGTGGGCACGCCGTGGCACGACGACGACCTCCGGGCCGTCGCCGCGGCCGGGCCCGCAGCCGTCGTGGTGCCCAAGGTCGACTCGGCCGGCACCGTCCACGCCATCGAGAAGGCGCTCGAGGCCGGCGGCGCTCCGGACCACACGGCCATCTGGGCCATGATCGAGACGCCGGTCGCCATGCTGCACGCCGAAGAGGTCAGCGCGGCCTCCGACCGCCTGACCGTGCTGGTCATGGGCACCAACGACCTGGCCAAGGAGCTGCAGGCCGAGCACGTGCCCGGGCGTCAGCCCCTGCTCACCGGTCTCGGCCTGTCGCTGCTGGCCGCCCGGGCCACCGGCAAGGTGATCCTCGACGGCGTCTACAACGACATCAAGGACGCCGACGGCTTCGAGGCCGAGTGCGTGCAGGGCCGCCGCATGGGCTTCGACGGCAAGACACTCATCCACCCGAGCCAGCTCGAGCCGTGCAACCGGGTGTTCGCTCCCACCGCCGACGAGGTCGACCGGGCGCGCCGCATCATCGAGGCGTTCGAGCAGGCCGAGGCCGAGGGCCGCGGCGTCGTCACCGTCGACGGGCGCATGATCGAGAACCTGCACGTCGAGCAGGCCCGCCGCACGCTGGCCGTGATCGCGGCCATCGAGGCGCTCGCCGCCGACAGCTGACCCGGGACTGCCGCCGACAGCCGACCCCGGGCGGGTGGCCGGGCACGGTCGCCCGAGAGGGTGCGGCGACCGACCGCCGTCGGTCGCCGGGCCGTGACGGCTGGCGGCGGGTCACCAGCCGGTGACGCGCCGCTGCCTCACCGGGCGGCGACGTTCCAGAGGGTGGGCTGGCCGTCGCCGGCGATGGCGTCCCAGCGTCGCTGGGCCGTGGGCACGGTGGTGGGGTGGGTGATGATCCAGAACCGCCCGGCGCGGATGCCGTCGAGCACCATCCCGGCCACCGTCGAGGGATCGAGCCCTCCGTCGACCAGGCCCCGCACGAGGTCGCCGAGCGCGGGTGCATCGCCCCCGTCGGCGCCGTCGGCCTGCGCTCCGGGCATGCCCGGCATCTCGCCCACGCCCGGGGGCCGGTTGCGCTCCGAGTCCGCGATCTGGGTGCGCACCCACTCGGGGCACAGCACCGACACGCCGACCGGCGCACCGGTGAGTTGCAGGTCGAAGTGCAGCGACTCGGACAGCGCGACCACCCCGTGCTTGGTGGCGTAGTACGGCGACATGCCCGGGCCGGTCAGCAGGCCGGCGGCGGACGCGGTGTTGACGACGTGGCCCTCGCCCTGCTCGATCATGCGGGGGACGAAGGCCCGGACGCCGTGGGCGACCGCGAGGAGGTTGACCTCGACGATCCACCGCCAGCGGTCAGCCGGGACGGTCCAGGCGAGGCCGCCCACCCCCACGCCGGCGTTGTTGCACACCACGTGGGCGGTGCCGAACCGGTCGAAGGTCGCAGCGGCCAGCGCCTCGACGGCGTGCTCGTCGCGCACGTCGGTGGGGACCGCCAGGACGCTGTCGGCACCTGCTGCGTCGGCCAGCGTCGCGGCCGCCCGGTCGAGGGCGTCGTGCTCGACGTCGGCCAGCACCACCCGCATGCCCTCGCCCGCGAACCGCCGGGCCAGCGCCAGGCCGATGCCCGACGCCGCCCCGGTGACGACGGCCACCTTGCCTTCGAAGCTCTCCATCGGCGAGCACGCTAGGCGCGTGCCGTGCCCGATGACACACTCGTCAGGGGCGGCATAGGGTCCGTCGATGGGACAGTTCACGAGGGAACAGCTCGAGGAGGCCTTCGCCGCCTACCAGCAGGCCGCGGCGGCAGCCGGTGCCAGCGGCGACTGGAGCACCTGGGCCGACCAGTTCACCGCGGACGCCGTCTACGTCGAGCACCACTACGGGCGGTTCGAGGGGCGGGAGGCGATACGGGAGTGGATCACCCGGACGATGGGCACGTTCCCGGGCAACCGCATGCCGGAGTTCCCCGTCGACTGGTACGTCGTCGACGAGGAGCGGGGATGGATCGTGTGCCAGGTCGAGAACCGCATGGAGGACCCGGG
>JAFGPU010000163.1 GCA_016936035.1 Acidimicrobiales bacterium | reverse complement strand
GGAGATCTCGCTCGAGCAGACGCGCCCGATCGTCGCTCGCACGTCACCCGACCAGTACGCCCTGCCGACCCCGTGCAGCGACTGGGACGTGCGCGCGTTGTTGAACCACCTGCTCGGCGTGCTCACGATGTTCCGAAGTCTTCCCGCCGGCGAAGCCGACCTCGCCGCCCTGGCCGGCGACCCCGACCTGGAGGTCGTCGACCGGGGGCCCCGCTTCGGCGCCCGCGGCACCGGCGAGTCGATCTACGTGCGCGACCCCGACGGCCTGACGGTCGAGTTCCGGGCCTACGACTGATGTGGAACGGTCTGTCAAACGCGTCCGCGGGCGTGGGTAGGGGTTGTGGTGGGGCGCGGCGGGCCGGAGGCCCGGCGCTTGATTGCTGACTCGAGCAGGCGGCGGGGCCCTGGGGTCAAGGTGGAGCGCCCGGAGCGGAGCGAGGACGAACGACCTTGACGCCGGGGTGGCGGCTGCTACGCGACCGCCGGCGGCCCCGCTCGGGGTGGGGCGCGGTCGAGGGTCCGGTGATGGGCCGGGCGGCTGGTGGGCTGGCCGCCAGACTGATGTACGCGCGTTGGTGTCGCAGGAGGGCGTTGCGCAGCGGGGTGCCCCACACTGATCGCGGCTGTGCCGTGGCCGGTGGTCATAGTCGTAACGGGGATCGGTGCTGCTGCGGCGGGTGCCCGGCGCATCACGGGGTCCTCGCTCGTGCCCAGCCCGGGCGAGCAAGCGAGCTGACAAGGCTCATGTCAGTCGGCGGTCATCTCGGCCCAGACGAACCCGGCGAGCTCGCGGGCGATGGCGGTGACCACGGTCTTGCGGTTGGTCTTGCGGGCATCGAGGCGGCGGAACTTGCCGCACAGGCGCAGCTGCGCCGCCCAGGCCCGGGCGACGACGTCGGGGTCGAGGCCCTGCTGGCGGGACCGGAGGACGGCGCCGACCTGGGGTCGGGCCTTGTAGGCCCAGGCGGCCTCAACGAGCTGGGCGCGCAGGTGGGTGTTACCGGCATGGGTGATGCCCCCGCGGCGAGTGCGGTCGCCGCTGGAGTCTTCCGAGGGGACCAGTCCGGTGAAGCCCATGTAGCGGCCAGCGGTCGGGAACCGTCGCCAGTCGCACACCTCCGACACATGCACGAGCCCGCCCAGGTGGGTGAAACCCCGATAGGCACCCAGGCGGTGCACCGGCTCGGCAAACGGTGCCCGGCCACACCATGGCACCAGGTCAGCCTCGATGGCATCTACGGCCGCGTCCCGAGCGGCGAGGGTGCTCTGGTAGTGGCCGAAGGTCTCGGTCAGGGCCCGCTCGTCGAAGCGCTGGGTGCGGATCCACGCGGCGTGCTTGTAGGTCCAGTTGTCGCCACCGCGCCAGACCCGGCCGTGACGCAGCAAGAACTTGCCGAGCCGATGCCGGGCTCGGCTGCGGTCGATGACCATGTCGGCACGGGCCCGGCACAGGTCCCGCACCGCTTCTTCAGCCGGCGTCGGTACCCGCACCGAGCTCAGCTGGCCGCCCCGGAACAGCAGGGCGAGCTTGCGGGCGTCACGGCGATCAGTCTTGATGCGGTCCCCGGGACGGGTCGGGATCAGCGAGGGAGCGATCACCTCGCAGCGCATCCCCGCGTTGCGCAGCACCCGGGCCAGCTCGTAGCCCGTCGGGCCCGCCTCGTAACACGCCCAGACCCGAGCGGGCTCGGCGAACCGGGCGATCAGGCGACGGATCGACTCGTCATCCGTGCTGATCTTGTCGACCAGCGGACTGTCCCCGTGCGGCTCGAGCACCGCCATCGAGATCGAGTTCTTGTGCACATCCATTGCCAGGACACGCACCTCAGGAGGAACATGAATCAACACGGCCGGCTCCTTCCGTATGTGGCTCGGTCCACCTCATCGTGGGCAACCCACGCAAAATGCGGCACGAGCCGGCCGTTCCATACTCACTGACCCCGGGAACATCCGCTGCCGGACCGCTGTTCAACGCGGGCACGGGCGGGGAAGATCCAGGCGGGGCGACGCCTGAACACACATCCGACACCCAAGGAAGGTCACGACCACAATGGCTGCAACCATCAGCACCCTGACGGATGCGACGTTCGACGAGACGATCGCCGCCGCCGGTGAGCCCGTCATCGTCGACTTCTGGGCCGAGTGGTGCGGGCCCTGCAAGATGATCGCGCCGATCCTCGACGAGATCGCCAACGAGCACGCCGGCAAGCTCAGCGTCGCCAAGCTGAACGTCGACGAGAACCCCGACGTCGCCCGGCGCTTCGACGTGATGAGCATCCCCACCCTCATCGTCTTCAAGGACGGCATGCCCCACAAGCGCCTGGTCGGCGCCAAGGGCAAGGGCCAGCTGCTCGCAGAGCTGGACGAGTTCCTTCCGTGACCTGCGACCACGCACAGGTGTAATCCACAACCTGTGCGTAAGGTTGTGGACGACTCAACCCCAACTTGAGGAGCCCTGTCCTCAGGTTGGGGTTGAGTCTTTTTCGGCCCGCCTCGACCACGGCTGGAGCGATTGAACCCCTTCCGGTGGACCTGGGGTGCGCGGTGGGTGACGTTGCGTGCGGCCGCATCGGGGCTACCGCCCGTAGCGTGCCGGCCCCGGAGGTGTGCTCCCGGCCTGGGGGCGTCCCCGAGCCGTCCACGGACGCCGGCGCGTCACAGCTCAGCGGTGGCTGCGGGCCTGATCGTTCCACAGGGATCCCGGGCCCCAGACCAAGGCCGGCAGAAGCCGGGGTTCGTCAGCTCTTGCCGGGCGCCATGGCGCGGTAGATGCGCTCCAGATCCTCGAGGTCCGCGAACTCGATGAGCACCCGGCCTCGCTTGGGGCCCATGTTGATCTTCACCCGCGTGTCGAGTTGGTCGGCGAGCAGTTCCTCGAGCTCGAGCAGGCCGGGAGCCCGCAGCTTGCTGCCGGGCGTTCCGCCGTCGGGTCGCTCGTCGTCGGCCGACGGCCGGTTCGCAGTCGCGATCGCCGCCCGCTTCCGCACGGCCTCCTCGGTCTCGCGAACCGTCAGACCCTCGGCGACGATCCGCCGGGCGAGCGACTCCTGGAACGCCCGGTCGGGCGTTCCGAGCAGCGCCTTGGCGTGCCCGGCTGACACCTGGCCGTCCGCCACCATGCGCTGTACCTGGGGCGGCAGCTGGAACAGCCGCAGGAGGTTGGCGATGGCAGAGCGGCTCTTCCCCACCCGCTGAGCGACCGCCTCCTGGGTCATGTCGAAGTCCTCGATGAGCTGCTGGTAGGC
>JAFGPU010000162.1 GCA_016936035.1 Acidimicrobiales bacterium | reverse complement strand
TCGGCGCGGTGCTCGGGGCGCGACGGCGCCGGTGACGGGGGCGGGTCGGGCTCAACCGCGTGCCGCGTAGGCGTCGAGGATGCGGTCGCGGTCCTCGGGCGGCAGCCGCTTGACGGCCTCGCGGACGGTCAGCCCCGCGGCCCGGTCGACGCGCGGTTCCAGCCAGGCGACGACGCGCTCCGGGCGGGCCTTGCCAGTCTCGCGCAGCACCCAGCCGATGGCCTTGCGGATGAAGAACTCGCGCTCCTCGAGCATCCCGTCGGCCAGCTCGCCGAAGCGGTCGAAGTCGCCCTCGCCGCGCCGGAGCGGCAGCAGGTGGGCCAGCAGCGCCGTGCGGCGCACCCAGTGGTCCTCGTCGGTCGCCCAGCGTCGGATCACCGGGTCCAGCGCGTCCGGATGCCGGTCGGCCAGGCCACCGATCACCTGCGCGGCCAGGGGATCGATCAGCGCCCAGGTGCGGGCCTGCCGGCACCAGGTCTCCAGCCAGGCGGTGTCCTCGGCCACCAGCAGGTCCGGGTGGTCCACCAGCAGCTCGACGGCGACCACGCGCAGCTCGTGGACACCGGCCTCCCAGGAGGCGGCGGTCAGGGCGAGCAGCTCGTCGCGGGTCAGGTCGGGGTGCTCGCGCCCCACCCCGACGGCGACGCGCCGGATCGCCGGCATGGTCGCCCCGAGGTGCTCGAGATCGCTGCGCAGGTACTGCTTCTCCTTGACGGCCCGCTCGGGCGTGGCGACCGCGCGCAGGCGGTCGACGATCGTGGTGACCACGGCGTCGGTGTCCATGGGAGCCACGATAGAGCGCGGCCGGTTCGGGGCGCCTCGGCTCAGGCCGGGGCGGGCGCGGTGGCCGCCCATCCCGACTCCGCCATGGCCGGGCCCGTCGGATCGGTCGCGGCGGGGTCGGGGGCCCGGTGGTGGTCGAGGGTGAACCGGGCCAGCAGGGCGGACAGGGTCTCGGACAGCTGGGCCAGCTCGCGGGACGCGGCCAGCGTGTGGGTCGCGCCCGCCGAGGTGTCCTCGGCGGCCTGCGCGACGCCCGAGACGTTCGCGGCGATCTCCGTGGTGCCGGCGGCGGCCTCGGACACCGACCGGGTGATCTCCGCGGTGGTGGCCGACTGCTCCTCCACCGCCGAGGCGATGGTCGACTGCAGGTCGTTGATCTGGCCGATCACCTCGCCGATCCGGTCGATCGCCTCGGTGGCCGCGGTGGCGTCGCCCTGGATGCCGCCGACGGCGTCGCCGACCTCCTCGGTGGCCTTGGCGGTCTGCCGCGCCAACTCCTTGACCTCGTTGGCCACCACCGCGAAGCCCTTGCCGGCCTCGCCGGCCCGGGCCGCCTCGATCGTGGCGTTGAGCGCCAACAGGTTGGTCTGCTCGGCGATCGACGTGATGACCTCGACCACCTCGCCGATTCGCTGCGACGAGTCCGCGAGCTTGCCCACGGTGGTCGTGGCGGCGTCGGCGGACTCGACGGCCGTGCGGGCCACGGTGGCGGCCTGCGACGCCGACGAGGCGATCTCCTGGATCGACGCGCCCATCTGCTCGGCACCGGCCGAGACCGTCTGCACGTTCGCCGACACCTGCTCGGAGGCCGCCGACACCGCCGTGGCCTGCGTCGAGGTCTGCTCCGCACCCGCCCCCAGCTGCTGGGACGTGGCCGACAGCTCCTCCGACGCCGAGGCGAGCGTGACGGCGGAGGCCTGCACGTGTCGCAGCATCGTCCCGACGTGGTCGAGCATCTCGTCGACGGCCGCGCCCATCTGTCCGACCTCGTCCCGCGCACGCAGGCCGACCCGGCCCGTCAGGTCCCCGTCGGCGCTGCGCCGCAGCACGTCCAGGGTGCGCTCGGTGCAGACCAGCACCCGCCGCCGGGTCAGCAGGGCCAGCGCGAGCGTGCCGAGCACGTAGGCGACGGTGAAGCCGAGGTAGCGGTACAGCCGCCACGTCGTGGCGTGCGCGACGTCGGCTGCGGCGGTGGCCAGGAGGTCGCCCTGCATCTCGCGCACCCGGTCGAGCGCACCGGTCGCGTCACCAGCCACGGCGTCGTCGAGCGCGCTGACGACCTCCGGGGCGCCGGTCGCGCGGGCCAGCTGCAGGTAGCCGTGCGCGCCGTCGCCCGATCCCGCCAGCTCCCCCTGCGCCTGCAGGAGCGCCCAGTAGGTGGTCGCCGCGCTGCCGACGGTGGTGTCCTCGGCCAGGCCGGGCACGCCGGCCACGACCGTCAGGCCGGCGTCGATCGCGCTCGTGTAGCCGGCCGCCACCGCGGCTCCGCCGGTCGTGGCCGTGACCTGCGCGCGCAGGTCGTCGACGTGCGCGGTGGCGCCCAGCAGCGCGTCGAGGTCCTCGGCGAGCGTGGTCGGCAGGGCGGTGATGTCCACGTCGTGCATCGTGGCCACCGCCTCGTCGGTCGCCGCTCGCGCGTCGGCCAGGTCGTCGGCGGCGTCCCGGTCGGCCACGTGCCGCGTGGTCGCGTCGCGTTCCCGCTGCAGGGCAGTCACGAGCTGCCCCACCGAGCGCGTCGCGTCGATGGTGACCGTGACCGCGGACGCGGCGGTCCGCTCGGCGTTGGTCTCGAGCAGGTCGGTGGCCGAGACCCAGCCGAGCCCGACCAGCGGCACGATGGCGATGGCGAGCAGCTTGTGGCGCAGTGGCCGGTCGTCGACAAAGCGGGTGAGGCCCCCCGTGGCCCTCATGATCCCGGTCCTCTCGGTGTGGTGCGATCTGGGTTGTCGGGGTCCCCGTCGGTTGGCCGGCAGCGGGGACAAGCACGCGTCGTATGCTGGTGGGGTGGGAGCACGGAGGCCGCAGCCATGAGTGCGTTCGCTTGGATCGTCATCGTCGTCTTCGTCGCCGGGGTGACCGCGCTCAGCCGGTTCCTGCGCCGCTTCGACGCCGACGGGTCCTTCGACGTGCCGCCGTCGTCCGCCTCGCGCCCCGGCGTGCGCCGACTGTTCGACTTCGGCGACGGCGGGTGGGGCGAGGACGGGATCAACCAGCGGCCGATGCCTCGCTGAGCCGCGTCAGCGCGGCGTGCCGTCCGCGAGGGCGACCAGCCGTTGCGAGATCTGCTCGGCGCTGCCCGGACGGGCGTAGAGGTAGCCCTGGGCCAGCTCGCACCCGAGCTCCGCGAGGGCGTCGGCCTGGTGCTGGTGCTCGATGCCCTCGGCCAACGACAGCAGCCCGAGCGAGGTGGCCAGGCCGATGATGGTCCGGGTCAGCGTCGGGTCGGTCGTGACGACGTCCACGAAGGACCGGTCGATCTTGAGCACGTCCAGCGGGAACTGCTGCAGGTAGCGCAGGGAGCTGTAGCCGGTCCCGAAGTCGTCGACGGCCACCCGCACCCCGAGCTGCTTGAGGCGGTGCAGCTGCACCGTCGTCGTGGCGTCGGCCAGGACGCTCTCGGTCACCTCGAGCAGCAGGTTCTCGGGACGCAGGCCGGTGCGGTGCAAGGCGTCGGCGACCTCGTCCACGAGGCCGTCGTGACGCAGCTCGGCCACGGAGATGTTGACGGAGACCGCGACGGCGCGGCCCACGGCGTCGCCGAGGTCCTGCCAGGTCGTGGCGGTCCGGCACGCCTCCCGGAGGACCCACCGACCGATCGCGATGATGTGTCCGGTCTCCTCCGCGATCGGGATGAAGTCGAGCGGCGGGACCGTGCCGAGCTCGGGATGGTCCCAGCGCAGCAGCGCCTCGGCGGCCACGACGTCGCCGCCCAGCCGGAGGATCGGCTGGTAGACGAGACGGAGCTGCCCGTCCGTGATCGCCGCGGGCAGCTCGGCCGTGACCTGCTGCCGCCACAGGGCGTCCCGCAGCAGGTCGGCGTCGAACTCCTCGACGCGTCCCTTGCCGTGGTCCTTCGCCGCGTACATGGCGATGTCGGCGTGGCGCAGCAGCTGTGCCGCATCGATCGCGTCGGCGCCGATGGCCAGCCCGACGCTGGCGTGCACGAGGACGTCCCGGTCGAGGACCGTGATGGGCGACTGGATGGCGGCGAGCACGCGCGCGGCGACGGTGCGGGCCTGGTCGGCCGCGCACTGCGGCAGCAGGACCGCGAACTCGTCACCCCCGACACGCGCCGGCAGATCCGTGTCGCGCACGGCGTGTCGGAGACGCTGGGCGATCACCGTGAGCAGCTCGTCGCCGGCGGCGTGGCCGAGGCTGTCGTTGAAGCCCTTGAAGTCGTCGACGTCGACGTAGAGCAGCGCGGCCTCGCGGGTGTTGCCGTCCTCGCCGAGGCGGTCGACGGCGGCGTGGAACAGTGCCCGGTTCGGCAGACCCGTGAGGTGGTCGTGCTCGGCGCGGTGGGCCAGCTCGCGCTGCAGGTGGTTGCGGTCGGTCACGTCGTGCAGCGTCAGCACGATGCCCTCGACGTCGGGGTCGTCGGTCAGGTCGGAGACCGCGGCCTCGACCTCGCGCCATGCGCCGTCGGCGGTGCGGACGCGCCCGTGGAAGCGGGGGAGCCCGCCGTCGTGCCCGCTGGACCGCAGGGCCCGCCACCGGACGACGTCGTCGGGGTCGACGAAGTCGTGGACGTGCCGGCCGACGACCGCGTCGGCCTGGTGGCCCCAGCGCTCGACCGACGGCGTGATGAAGCGCACGTGCAG
>JAFGPU010000161.1 GCA_016936035.1 Acidimicrobiales bacterium | reverse complement strand
GACACGGGCTGGTCGATCCGGCTGGTGGGCCGCTACCGCGACACGCTCCACCGCGACGGTGGAACCTGGCGGTTCCACCGTCGCGTCGCCACGTTCGAGACGGGCTGAGCGTCGGCCGATGTCAGTCGCCGAAGTCGGGCATGACCTCGCGGGCGAACCGCTCGACCTGGGCGGCGCCGGCTCCGGGCCACCCGCACACGAGGTAGCCGAAGCCGGCGTCCCGCCACTTGCCCGCGTGCTTGCGGGCCGTGTCGAGGTCGTCGAGCGACAGCGACGCGGCCCGCACGATGTCGCCGGGGTCGCGGCCGGCCTCGACGGCGAGCCGGTCGACGCGCTCGGAGGCCTCGCGCAGCGAGTTGGGCGACCCGAACGAGTGCCAGACGTCTGCGTAGCGCGCGACCAGCGGGAGCGTGCGCCGGGGGCCGCTGCCGCCGATCCAGATCGGGGGCCGGGGCTGCTGCACCGGCAGCGGCCGCAGCTGCGCGTCCTGCAGCGACACCACCCGGCCGTCGTAGGAGACCACCTCGCCGGTGAAGAGGCGGGTCACGATCTCGAGCGCGTCCTCGAGCAGGGCGTACCGCTCGGACAGGGGCGGGAACGGGATGCCGAGCTCGTGGTGCTCCTTGTCGAACCACGCGGCGCCGAGCGACAGGTCGAGCCGGCCGTGCGACGCGTGGTCGACGGTGAGCGCCTGGGCGGCGAGCACCGACGGATGCCGGTACGTCACGCCGGTGACGAGCAGGCCGAGACGGATCCGCGAGGTCACGCCGGCCAGCGCGGCGAGCGTCGTCATGCCCTCGAACGTCTCGCCCGGTCCCTCGCCGTACATCGGTTGGAAGTGGTCGAACCCCCATGCGCCGTCGAAGCCCAGCTCCTCCGCGAGCTGCACCCGGCGCACGAGTTCGTCCCAGGGCATGCGCTGCTGCGCCACATCGAGTCCGAATCGCATGCCCGGAAAACTAACATTCGGGTCATGTCGGCGAGTGCGAGGGCCGGGAACCGCGCGGGCGAGGGCGCGCCGGCCGGCGCAGGACGGGCGGGGCGGTGACGACGTTCGAGGGGCCGCGGGTCGACGAGGTCGACGGGGTCGGAGCGCTCACGCTCGGGGGGTTCCTGGACGAGGTCACGACCCGGTTCGGCCCGAACGAGGCCGTCGTGCTCGACGACCCGATGCGGGGCGGCGAGACCGTGCGGTGGACCTACGAGCGGCTCGGCGTCGAGGCGCGACGCATCGGACGGGCGCTCGTCGCCGCCGGGGTGGCGCCCGGAGACGCCGTCGGCATCGTCATGGGGAACCGGCCCGAGGCCGTCGCCTCCATCTTCGGCGCGGCGCTGGCGGGCGCGGTGGCCGCGCCGATGTCGACGTTCTCGCCGCGCCCCGAGCTCGCCCACCTCGTGGACCTGTGCCGGGCGAGGGTCGTGCTCACCCAATCCCGCCTGCTGGCCCGCCGCTTCGGCGACGATGTCGCCGCCATCGCCGGGGAGCGCCCGTTCGTGGGGCGGGTGGCCGTGCTCGGCGAGCCGTCGTGGGACGAGCTGCTGGCGGCGGGCGACGCGATGCCCGACGACGAGCTGGGCGCTCGGGCCGCCGCCACGCCCGACGATCCGGCCCTCGTCATCTTCTCGTCGGGCACGACCAGCGAGCCCAAGGGCATCCTCCACTGCCACCGGTCGCCCGCGCTGCAGTGCTGGCTGCAGGCTCGGGTGTTCGCCCGCCACCCTGGCACCCGCATGTTCAGCGCTCTGCCCCTCTTCTGGACCGCCGGCTTCAACACCGCCGTCGGTGCCACGCTCGCCGCCGGTGGGTGCTGGGTGGCGCAGGAGACCTTCGACCCCGGACGCGCCCTCGCGCTCATGGCACGCGAGAAGGTCACCGAGCCGTACACGCTGCCCCACCAGACGGCGGCGCTGGCCGAGCACCCCGACTGGGCGACCACCGACCTCTCCGCGCTGCGCTGCGTCTACGGCAAGGGTGCGTACGCCCGCCACCCCCGCGTGCACGGCGATCCCGGGTGGATCACGCCGGTGGGGTGGGGCATGTCGGAGACGTGCGCGTTCGTGTGCGCCCACCCGTCCGACACGCCCCGGGAGCGGGCCAAGGTCGGCCACGGCCGCCTGCTCCCCGGCGCCCGGTTGCGGGTCGTCGACCCCGACACCGGCGTGCTGCTGGGTGTCGACCAGGAAGGTGAGCTGTGCGTGGCGGGCGCCACCCGCATGCTCGGCTACCTCGGCCGCCCGCCCGAGTCGTGCGTCGACGACGACGGGTTCTTCCACACCGGCGACGCGGGCCACGTCGGTGCCGACGGCACGGTGCACTGGTCCGGGCGGCGCACCGAGATGATCAAGACCGGCGGGGCGAACGTGTCGCCCGCCGAGGTCGAGGTGGCGCTGCGGGCCTGCCCGCCCGTGAAGCTGTCCCGGGTCGTGGGCGTGCCCGACCCGCGCCTCGACCAGGCCGTCGTCGCGTGCATCGTGCTGCGCGACGACGCCACCGCCACGGCCGACGAGGTCACGGCGTTCCTGCGCGAGCGGATCGCCGCCTACAAGGTGCCGAG
>JAFGPU010000160.1 GCA_016936035.1 Acidimicrobiales bacterium | reverse complement strand
TCAGGGCCCGACCACCGTGGTGGCAGCCGGCCCGGCGCCGAGGGCTGATCCCCGGGCCGCCGGCCCGGCGGTGTCAGCCGGGAACGTCAGGCGGAGCGGGCGGGCACGAGGATGCCGCGACCCTGCAGCCGTCCGGCGTCCAGGTCGTCCATCGCGTCGTTGACGGCGTCGAGCGGGTAGGAGCGGGTGTGGAGCGTCACCTGCCCCCTCTCGGCGAGCACCATCAGCTCGGCGAGCTCGTTGTAGGTGCCGACGAGGTTGCCGACGACGTTGCGTTCGGTGGAGATGACGTCGATGGCCTCCACCGCGATGGTTCCGCCGTACCCGATGACGAAGTGGCTGCCGGCCCGCCGGGTCATCTGCCAGGCGTCCCGCTCCGCGCCCCTCTCCCCCACGAAGTCCAGCACCACCTCGGCGCCCTGGCCGTCGGTCATCTCCAGCACCGACGCGACGTGCGAGCCGTCGGCCAGGACCGTCTCGTCGGCGCCCCACCCGCGGGCCAGCTCGAGCGCTGCCTCGTTGGCGTCCAGCACCACGATCGACGTGGCGGTGAGGGCCCGGAGGCACTGGACCCCGATGTGCCCCAGGCCGCCGGCGCCGACCACGACGCACGTGCTGCCGGGGGGCAGCAACGGGACGGCCTTCTTGACGGCGTGGTACGCAGTGAGGCCGGCATCGGCGAGGGCGGCGACATCGGCGGGCTGGGTGCCGGGGGCCAGCCTGACGACCGACCGGGCCGAGGTGCGCAGCAGCTCGGCCATGCCGCCGTCGGTGTCGATGCCGGGGAACGCGCTGCGCTCGCAATGGACGTCGTCGCCGGCGCGGCAGGCGCGACAGAAGCCGCAGGTGGCCAGCGGGTGCAGGATGACGGTGTCGCCGGGCTGGACGTGCTCGACCGCCCCGCCGACCTCGCGCACCCAGCCGGCGTTCTCGTGACCGAGCGTGTAGGGCAGGGCGACGCCGCTGCGGCTGGCCCACTGCCCCTCGACGATGTGCAGGTCGGTGCGGCACAGCCCTGCGCCGCCGATCTCGACGATCACGTCGTAGGGCCCCTGGACGGCCGGCTCGGGCACGTCGTCGACCGTGGGGCGCTCGTCGTAGGTGTGCAGGCGTACGGCCTTCACAGCGACCTCCGCTGGTTCGCACCACGCCAGGGCGGGGACCGGCCCTCGCGCTGAGTCACCCCGACCGTACATCGGGTGAGCGACAGGCGCTTGCCTCCGCCGCCGCGCAGGGGGACACTCCACCCACCACCCGTGGCAGAGAGGACGCACCATGTCCACCACCCGCACACCGGAAGAGGTCTTCGCCCACCACGGCTCGACGCTCGGGGCCGGCGATCTCGAGGGCATCCTCGAGGACTACGGCGACGACGCGATCCTGATCGTCCAGAGCCAGGTCTACCGGGGCAAGGACGGAGCCCGGCAGGTCTTCACCCAGCTGCTCGAGGACGTGCCCGAGGCCGAGTGGGACCTCTCCACCGTGTTCGCCGACGACGTGCTCTACCTGGAGTGGTCCGCGGTCGCCGAGGGCGTGGGCCGCCGGGTCGACGACGGCATCGACACCTTCGTGTTCGACCAGGGCAAGATCCGCGTGCAGACGGTCCGCTACACCGTGCAGTCGACGTAGCCCCGGCTGACCCCGGTGCCCGTGCGTGCACCGAGGTCAGCGGGAGCCGACGTCAAACTCACATGGGCATGTCCATGGGCATGTCCCAGCAGGGGTCGTCCGGAGCGGCCGGCCCCTCGGGCAGCAGGCACGGGTGGTGGTTGATGAACAGGTCCGCCTCGTACTGCCAACCCGGGACGATCCAGGCGTGCACCATCCAGTAGTCGCTGAGGTCGACGGTGAAGCCGCCGTCGCCCGGCTCGCACGGGCCGTCGCGGACGACGAGCCCGCCCGACAGGCAGAGCGCCGGGTGGACGTGCCACCAGTCGTTGTCGCCGGGGAAGCCCTCCGGCGGCATCGACCCGCTGTTGACGTACCAGCTCATCCCCACGAGCTTGGCGTCGTCGCCGTTGCCGCCGTACTGCAGGTACGTCGGCTTGTCGGGATCGAACACGCCCTGCGCCGGGAGGATGCCCGACTCGGGGCTGCGGTGGTGGGTGCCCATGCCGGTGGCGTAGTTGACCATGCGGGTCCAGCCTGCGTCCTCGGCCTCGCCGAGGGTCGGCCACTGCTGCGCGTACTCGAGCGCGTTGTCGAGGTGCCCCGACAGCGCCAGGCAGTCGTCCCAGCTGAGCGGGCCCTTCTCCATGCCCGCGTAGTGCTCCTGCCCGTGGTCGCCGTGACCGCCTCCGCCGTCATGGACGTCCTGGTTCGGCTGGGAGTCGCACCACCACGGGCGGGTGTCCGGCTCCTTGACCGAGTGGTACTTCGCCGCCGGGTAGAAGCACCCCGACGCTGTGAGCGCGATCGCTACGAGCATGCCTGGCCATGCCAGGGCGCGGATACGGAATCTCATGTGGCGTCCCCCTCGTCAGCCCCAATGCGGCGAAACCTACCGCCGGAGGCGTGGCCCGTCGACCGCGACCGCCGAGGGTGAGACGGTCGCTCCGGACGGGGGCCGCCCGTCGGTCACCGGCTGAACGTGCCGACGACGCGCGCCTGCTCGATGATGTGGTCGTCGATGCGCTCGAGCAGCTCGTCTCGACTGAGGCCGGGACCGGCGTCGATCTCGGTGTCGAGGGCGTAGAGGTGGAAGTAGTAGTGGTGCGTGCCGTGGTCGGGCGGGGGCGCCGGCCCACCGTACCCCTCGTTCCCGAAGTCGTTGACCCCCTCGACGTGCTGGCCGCCGCCGCCCTCGGGGACGCCGGCGACGTCGGGGCGGATCCCGTACAGCACCCAGTGCGTGAAGCCGTGCGTGAGCGGAGCATCAGGGTCGTGGCAGATCAGCGCCAGCTGCTGGGTCCCGGAGGGGACGTTCACCCACTGCAGTGCGGGTGACACGTCGTCGCCCTCGGTCGTGTGCTTCTGCGGGATGGCGCCTCCGTGCTCGAAGGCGGGGCTGGTCACGCCCAGGGCGCCAAGGTGCATGCGGGCCATTCGGTGCTCCCCTCTGTGCGGCGACAGCTACGCAGTACCCGCAACCAGGATGCGCGAACCCGGGCCGGCGCCGCTCACCGGGAAGAGTGCCGGTCGGCTCGCGCGCGTCGGGACCTTCGTCCCTGCCCGCACCCAGCAGCCGCCCAACACCCTGGAGAGAAGCACGAGGTGGTCGGCCAGGTCGCCGCCCGCCGGTGCGGGAGTTCGAGCGTCGGCTGTGCCCGGCGTGACGGGAGGATCGAGCATGAGTGTGGACGAGGCAGTGCCGGTCGAGAGCGGTCAGGCCGCCGTGAGTCGGCGCACGGTGCTTGGGGCGACGTTCGGCGGCATCGGGGCGGCCACGCTGGTCGGCGTCGCCGCCGCCACGTCGTGGCCGGAGTCCAGCGGCAACGGCGCCGGGGGCGCCGTCGCGACCGGGGTCGGCACCCCGATCGGAGCGGGCGACAGCGCGCAGATCGACGTCACCGCCGCCCCGGCGAAGGGCTGGGAGGCACGGGACCCCGTGCTGCCGCCGGCCAGCGGCGAGCGTGAGCATCGCATCACGATCGCGGCACGCGAGGGGGTCGGCGAGGTCGCGCCCGGGACGACCCAGGAGCTCTGGAGCTTCGACGACCTGGTGCCAGGCCCGGTCTACCGAGGGAGGGTCGGCGATCGGTTCGCGTTCACGCTCGCCAACGAGGGCCAGGTGGGCCACTCGATCGACTTCCATGCCTCGAAGGTCGCCTGGGACGACAAGATGCGCACCATCCAGGCCGGGGAGACGCTCGACTACGCGTTCGAGGCGAAGCACGCCGGCATCTTCATGTACCACTGCGGCACGCCGCCCGTGCTGCACCACATCGGCAACGGCATGTACGGGGCGGTCGTCATCGACCCGCCCGACCTGGCCCCCGTCGACCACGAGCTCATCTTCGTCCAGTCGGAGCTCTACCTCGGCCCGGACGGCCAGCCCGGCGACCTCGCCAAGATGGAGCAGGAGGCCTGGGACGCGGTCGTGTTCAACGGCTACGTCAACCAGTACCAGCACAGTCCGATCAGGGTGGAGCCGGGCGAGCGCGTCAGGGCCTGGGTGCTCGACGCCGGGCCGTCGGAGAACTGCTCGTTCCACGTCATCGGCACGATCTTCGACACGGTCTACAAGGAGGGCGCCTACCGGCTGCGGCCCGACGGCGGCAGCGGAGGCTCACAGGCCCTCGATCTGCAACCGGCCCAGGGGGGCTTCGTCGAGTTCACCTTCGACGAAGCCGGGCTCTACCCGTTCGTGACCCACAAGTTCGCCAACCCCGGCAAGGGCGCGCTGGGGATGTTCCAGGCAGGCGACGTCGACCCAGCCGCTGCCGCGGCTGGTCATTGAGGAGGGCGACATGACGATCATGGACCGGCCAGGCGGTGGTACGACGCCGGCGACCGCGCCCGCAGAGGGCCAGCCCGCCTCCAGCCCGCCAGCGGGACCACCGGCGACCCCCGCTCCCCCCGGCGCGCCGTCTGGCATGACGTTCGAGTCGCTGGCCGTCGTCGGCGTCATCTTCGGGGTGTTCGCGATGGTGGTCGCGGTGTTCGCCGTGGGGCTCGCCGCTCGGGCCGCAGACCAGGCGAACGAGGCGGCCCGGGACGGCGCCGCCGTTGCGTCCGCCGGCGACCCGGGCGCCGGTGTCACCACGTCCGAGGTGTCGCTCGTGGACTTCGCCATCGAGCCCGCCGACCTCGTCGTCGGGGCCGACTCGGTGCTACAGGTCTCGAACGACGGCGCCGTGGAGCACAACCTCGCTGTCGACGGCGTGGCCTCTGACATGTTCGACCCCGGGGGCAGCGGCGAGCTCGACCTCAGCGGGCTCGAGCCGGGCACCTACACGATGATCTGCGAGGTGGCGGGTCACGAGGCGGCCGGCATGACGGGCACGATCGTCATCGAGTGACGGGGTGGACGCAGGGGTCTGCCTGGTCGCAGGTCCGGCCCCCGGCGGCGTCACGTGCGCCGGGCCGTCACCAGGGGGGAAGGATCAGCGCCAGGCGAAGACGGGCTGCTCGTAGCCGGCGACGCGCTCGGTCGTTCCCTCGATGGCGACGCGCCGGAACTGCAGGAGCACCGCGCCGGTGGGCGCATGGATGAGGTCGCCACCGATCGGCACCTGGACCACCGGGCGGTCGGATTCGGGGATGGCGACGAACCGGGGCGAGTCCGGCCGGCACAGCTCGCGGAACGCGACGCGGTGCACCGAGGCGACCTCGTCGGGCTGCGGCGTCATCGCCGGGTCGGCACCGCCCCACAGGACCACCGGGGTGATCACGTAGCCCGAGCGGGTCGCGTAGTCGTCGAGCACGCCCACCACCGCGGACTCCGGCAGATCGAGGTCGAGCTCCTCGTGCAGCTCGCGCCGGGCGGCGTCGATCGGCGTCTCGCCCCCGTCGAGCCGACCGCCCGGAAGCGCCCACTGACCCGGGTGGGCGCGCATCCGGGTCGCTCGCCGCGTGAGGAGCACGGCCGGACCGCCCGCGGTCCCCTCGACGCTTCCGGTGAGCCCGAGCCCCTCGGCGCCCGGGATGTCGGCGAGCACGCCGACGTCCGCCGGCTGCGTGTCGGCCCCGTGGACCCGGGCGTCGCTGTCGACGACGACGACGGCGACCGCGGCGTGACGGCGACCGCCGGGGTCGATGCCGAGGCGGTCGTGCCGCTGCAGGTTCGTGAGCAGGTGCGTGCGGAGCGCATCCCCGAACTCGAGGTCCACGGCGAGCACGGTACGAGATCGTGCCGCCGTCCACCGAGTGCCCTGGCGCGGCGGCGCGCCGGTCAGGCGTGCTCGACCCTGTCGACCAGCCCCCAGTCGAGGGCGGTGGCGGCGTCGATGTGCTCTCCCGCCAGCGCCAGGCGGGCGGTGCGATGACGCCCGATGCGCCGGGGGATGCTGACGGTGCCGCCCGCGCCGGGGACGAGGCCGAGCGACACCTCCGGCAGCGCGATCGTGGTGCCTTCGTCGGCGACGACGATGCCGGCGAAGGCCGGCAGCTCGATGCCCGACCCGATCGCCGCCCCGTGCAGGTGGGCCGTCACGCGGTCCCCGACCGCGGCGATGGCCCGGCCCACGCTCTGGCGCAGCCGCACGAGGTGGGCGGTGGCCGGATCGGGAAACGTCCCGAACTCGTCGAGATCGCCGCCCGCGCAGAAGGCCGCGCCGGCCCCCCGCAGGTGCACCTCGGCGATCGTGTCGTCGGCCGCGACCAGCGCGAACGCGTCCACCAGCTGGTCGCGCATCCGCGTGTCGAGCGCGTTCCGCACGTGGGGCCGGTCGAGCGTCACCTCCAGGGCCGGGCCCCGGCGCGCCAGCGTGACCGCGTCGCCCCCCGGTGGGCGCGACCTGGCGGGGCGGCTCCGGCGCCATGCGGCGAACTCCGGCCCGGCCTGCAGCGTCGAGTACACCGCCGACTCCGCCGTCAGGCCGGCGTCGAGCGACCGGTGCTCGGCGCCACGCAACAGGCCCACGAGCGAGCAGGCCGCCAGCGGGCAGGCGTCGACGGTCGCGGCGACGGCGTGCAACGCCGGGTCGCCCGTGCGCAGGACGAGATCGCAGGCGACCGCGGCCGGATGGTCCACCGCCGGGTCGTCCGCCGCCGGATCGTCCGGTGCGGGCCCGGACGACGTGACGCCCACGACGACCGCCGCGACCCCGGCGTGCACGGCGGGCACGGGCCCGACCGGCGCGTGGGCGTCGAGATCGACGACGAGCGTCGGCACCGGGGCGGGGGGCGACCACGGTCGGTCGGCCGTGGTGCCCAGGATGACCTGGCGCAGCGCGTCGAGGGAGAGTTCGTCAAGCGGCATCTCAGCAGCGATCATTGTCGCCGTGACCACCCCGCGCCCGCGAACCGGTGACGACGGCGCACCGGACCGTGCCCGGGCGGGCGACCGGGCCGACGAGATCGACGCCTGGGCGGCAAGCGGGGCCATGTGGCTCACCGGCCCGTCCGGATCGCCGCCGCTGGGCCCGCCGGCAGGCATGGTCACCGAGCTGCGGGCCGTTGCCGACGTGCTGCACCGCCACGCCCGAGCGCTCGGCACCGGCATCACGATCGACCCGTTGGCCCTGCTCGGCGAGCGCGCCGCGATCGCCGGGCTCAGCCGGCGGGGTACCACGAGCTGCGGTGGGGCGACCCGCCTGTTCCCGGCTCGCGACGGATGGATGGCACTGACCCTGGCGCGACCCGACGACGTCGAGCTGGTGCCCGCGTGGCTCGAGACCGACGTGGTCGACGACGTCTGGGCCACCGTGACCAGGGTCGCCGCCGCGCGCCCCTCGGCCCTGCTGGTCGAACGCGCACGGCTGCTCGGCCTTCCGGCTGCGGCACTCCCCGCGTCGCCTGGTGAGCCGCCGCGTGCGCCCGGGCCGCTGGCCCCGCTGCCGGTGCGTGCCATTCCGGTCGCGGGACCGGCCGCCGCCGCGCCACCGTCGGCGCTCGCGGACCTCCTGGTGGTCGACCTCAGCTCGCTGTGGGCGGGGCCGCTGTGCGGCGGGTTGCTCGCCGAGGCCGGCGCCCGGGTCGTCAAGGTCGAGTCGACGACGCGGCCCGACGGCGCCCGGCGCGGACCCGCGGCGTTCTTCGACCTGCTCAACCACGCCAAGCAGAGCGTCGGCGTCGATCTCCGATCTCGCGGCGACCTCACGCGACTGCGCGACCTGCTGCACCGTGCCGACGTCGTCATCGAGGCCTCCCGGCCCCGGGCGCTGACCCAGCTCGGCATCGACGCCGAGGCGCTCGTCGCCGCCGGTGGCCCCCGGGTGTGGGTGTCGATCACCGCGCACGGCCGATCCGGGCCCGCGGGCGAGCGGGTCGGATTCGGCGACGACGCCGCGGTGGCGGGCGGGCTGGTCAGCTGGAACGGCACCCAGCCGTGCTTCTGCGCGGACGCCATCGCCGACCCCACCACCGGCGTGGTCGCGGCCGCCGCCGCTCTCGACGCCCTCGTGGCTGGTGGCCGCTGGTTGCTCGACGTGGCGATGGCCGGTGTGGCCAGGCGCCTCGCCGGTCCGTCCCTGCCTGCCCGGGCGCCCGTGCCACCGGTCGCCCGCCCTCGGGCCAGGCCGGCCGCTGGGCGCGCCCCACGGCTGGGCCAGCACACCGGCACGGTCCTGGCCGAGCTGGAGCTCGCGCCCTGAGCGATCTCTTCCTGCGCAGGGTCGAGGTCGACGGTCGTGTCGCCGACGTGCGCGTCCAGGGCGCCACCGTCACGGAGGTCGGCCCCTCCGTGCGACCGTCGCCGGACGCCGCGGTGATCGACGGCGGGGGCGGTGCGCTCATCCCGGGGTTGCACGATCACCACATCCACCTGCTGGCCACCGCCGCAGCCGCTCGCTCTGTCGTGGCCGGCCCGCCCGAGGTGCGCGACGAGCGCGCCCTGGCCGCAGCGCTGCGCCGCGCCGACGCGGCGCTGGCGCCCGGCGCGTGGATCCGGGCGGTCGGCTACCACGAGTCGGTGGCGGGCGACATCGACCGTCACGACCTCGACCGCCTCGTCCCCCGGCGCCCGGTCCGTGTGCAGCACCGCTCGGGCGCCCGCTGGGTGCTCAACAGCGTCGCCGTCGACTCACTGGGCCTCGACCACCAGGACCACCACGCCGACCGCAGCGGCATCGAGCGTGACGCTGCGGGTCGGACCACCGGCCGCCTCCACCGGGCCGACGACTGGCTGCGTCACCTGCTCCCCCGCGAGGACCCGCCCGACCTGGCGGCGCTCGGCCGCCGCCTGGCCCGCTTCGGTGTCACGGCCGTCACCGACACCACGCCGTACACGACCTTCGAGGACCTGGCGCCGCTCACGGATGCCGTCGCATCGGGCGCCCTCCCCCAGCACGTGGTCGTGACCGGTGGCCCCGAGCTCGCCGGCAGCGACCCACCCGCGGGTCTGTCGTGGGGGCCCGTCAAGATCGTGATCGACGACGGCGCCTACCCGTCGCTCGACGACCTCTGCGACCGGTTCACCGCCGCCCACCGCCACGGCCGCCGCGTCGCCGTCCACTGCGTCACCCGAGTCGCGCTCGTGCTCGCCCTCGCCGCCTGGGACGAGGCCGGCAGCCGCCCCGGCGACCGCATCGAGCACGGCGCCGTCATCCCCGACGACCAGTACGACCGCATCGCCCGCCACGGCCTCACCGTGGTCACCCAGCCCGGCTTCGTCGCCGAGCGGGGCGACGACCACCTCCGCGACGTCGACCCCGACGACCGGCCCCACCTCTACCCCTGCGCGAGCCTGATCGATCGCGGGATCGCCGTGGCCGGCAGCACCGACGCCCCCTACACCCACCTCGACCCCTGGCGCGCCGTCGACGCCGCCCGCACCCGCACGACCGCCACCGGCGCGACGGTCGGCGCCCGCGAGGCCGTCGGCGCCCGGCGGGCGCTGGACCTCTTCCTCGGCAGCGCCGACGCGCCGGGCGGCCCGCCCCGGTCCGTCACGGCCGGCAGCCCCGCCGACCTCTGCCTGCTGACCGTGCCGCTGGACGACGCCCTGAGGAACCCCCGCGAGGTCCGGGTCGCCGCGACGGTCGTCGACGGCCGCATCGTCCGGTAGCCCGCGCCGGCCGCACGACGGTGGCTATGCCCACCCCCCGGCGTACGCGACGAACTGACCGGTCGTGAACCGGCTGCGGCCGTCGACGAACGGCAGGGCGAAGTGCGCCACCTCGTCGAGGCTGCCGAGGCGCCCCATCGGCACCTGGGCCTCGACGCGTGCCCGACCCTCGGGCGTCTCCGCACGGCTCGCCCGCAGGAAGCCGTCGAAGTCGATGAAGTTGGTGCCGACGGCGTTGATCTGGACGTTGTGGTGGGCGACCTCGCCGGCCACGTTCCGGATCAGCATGTTGGCCCCGGCCCTGGCGGACGAGTACAAGGGGGCGCCGGGTGTCGGGCGGGCACCGGTCGCGCTGGTGAACACCAGGATCTGACCGTCGCCCTGCTCCACCATGGGCGGCACGACCGCGTGCAGGAAGTTGTACGGCGCCTCCAGGCATCCGCTCACCGCGGACCGCAGGTCGTCGAGCGACGACGACAGGAACCGGCCGACCACGATCCGCCCCGTGAAGGCGACGGCGGCATCGATCCGGCCGAACCGGTCCAACCCGGCCTGCACGAGGCGCTCGGCCGACTCGGGCGCCGCCAGGTTGCGCGCGCCCGTGGTCGAGACCACGTCCGCTCCCAGCGAGCGGAGCTCGTCGACCAGCCCGGCCGCCGGGTCGGCGACGACGAGGTCGTGGTCACGTTCGGCGAGGAGCCGACAGAGCGCAGGGCCGACGTACCCGGAGGCGTCGCTCACCAGCGCGACGCGCCGGGTCATGCGGGCAGCTCCGCCGCCCGTCCCAGCAGCTCGGCCATGTTGCCGTAGTAGAACCGGTCCCGAGCCTCGGGCGTCGACGCCGCGAGGGCGTCGGTGAACTTGGCCAGCGGATCACGGCCGCCTTCGGGGTGCGGGTAGTCGGTCGAGAACATGAAGAGCTCGGGTCCAGCCTGCTCGATCATCCACCCGACCGGCTCACCGGGGAACGGCGTGAACTTGAGGTGCCGACGCACGTACTCGCTCGGCGCGAGCTCGAGTCGCCGCAGCGGCTCCTCGGTGCGGCGGAACGCCCGCAGGCCGTAGTCGAGGTGGCGCATCCACGAGATCACCCACCCCGCACCCTGCTCGATGCAGCCGCCCCGCAGCGCCGGGAAGCGGTCGAACAGCCCGTCGTAGATCAGCGCGCCGAGGAACAGCTCGGGGGAATGGTGGATGGCCAGGAAGTCCTTGGACCGGATGTTCTCCCCGCCGCCGAGGTGATCGGTCACCGGCATGGCGTTGTGGTGGAACGCCGGGTCGAGGAGCCTGCCCCCGCCCCCGACGTGCAGCACGAAGGGCACGTCGGCCTGGGCGAACGTGTCCCACACCGGGTCGAGGTCCGGGTGGGTGGGCGAGCGCTCGCCGGCGGCGGTCGACGGCACCATGACGGCGTCGCAGCCGAGGTCGATGGCCTCGACGAGGGCCTTCGTCGCCCGCTCGGGATCGACCAGGGGCACGTAGCCGACGGCCAGCAGGCGGGGGTCGGCCGAGCAGAAGTCGGCGATCGCGCGGTTCTGCGCGCTGGCGCCGGCGTAGAGGCGGTCGAGGTCGCGGCCGGTGAACATCGAGGTCGCGAACGTGGCGAAGACGAGCTGGCCGTCGAACCCGAACAGGTCGAGGGCGTGGCTGCGCTCGGCGGGGTCGAAGGCGCCGAGTGCGCTCCAGCCCTTGTCCTGCAGCAGCCGCTCGTCGGCGGCCGCGGCGACCGCCGCGTCCTCGCGCCGCCGCGACGCCCGGCGGATCGCGTCGTCGAGGGTCGGCTGGAGGGCGTCCATGCCCTTGCGGCGCAACCCGGCCCGGAACTCGTCGTCGATGTGCGGGTCGAGGAAATCGGACAGCTCCATCACGTGGCTGTCGGCGTCCAGGATCCGCTGATCACCGGCGTAGGTCATCGGTGCGTGCCCCCTCGTCGCGTCGGTGACACTTTGTCACCAGATGGGTGGCGAGCATCGCACGAGCCGGTCGAGCGCGCAACCACCGTCACCGCGCCGGGGGCCGGATCGCCACGCGCGCCAGCGACGCGGTGACGATCGCCATGTAGCTCTCCTCGAGGAGCTCGGCGCGCTCGGCGGTGGGATCGAGCCGCCACTGCGCGAGCACCGGATCGATCAGCCCGAGCAACAACGAGATCGTCGCCGGACCCAGGCGGGCGTCGAGGCCGAGCTCGTCGACGGCCCGCCCCGCGAACGCCCGGAACGTCCGGGCGTCGCGACGCCGTCGCTCGCGCCGCACCTCTCGACTCGAACCCCCGGCGGCGCGCAACGTCGCGAACAGGTGCCCCCGGTCGGCTGTGGCACGCAGCGCCCCCCGGACGAGCGCCCGGAACATCTCCTCGACCGACCCGGCCCGCCCGACCTGCTCGGCGAGCTCGTGGTGCAGCCGCTCGGCCTCCCGCCGGTACAGCGCGCCGAGGAGCTCGTCGCGGTTGGCGAAGTGCTTGTACACCAGCGGCCGGCTGACCCCGCACCGCTCGGCCACCAGCTCCATCGACACGGCCTCGGTCGAGCCGGTGACCACGAGCTCCGCGGCCATGTCGAGCAACATGTCCCGCCGCTGGGCGCTGGTGACCCGCGCGCCTGCGGTGCGTCTGTCACCGTCCACCGGCGCGTCGCCCCTCGTCGTCATGGTGCGAGTCTCCCACCAGGGTGGTCGATCCCGCGATGCAGCGACGCGTGACCGGACTCCATGGCCGCGCCCCCGGTCACACGGGCCGCCGATCGCCCGCAGTCCGCCGCACGGTATGCTGTTCTGCATGCACAGCACGAGCGTGCGCATCGACGTCAGCACCCACGAGGAGCTCAAGCGGCTCGCCGCCGAGTTGCACACGACCGTCGGCAACACCGTCACACTCGCAGTGCGGGCGTTGCGACAGGATCGCGTCGGAGCAGAGCTCTCGGCGCCTCTTCGAAAGGACGAAGCGGACTGGCTCGATGCCGACCTCGGGTGACGTCGTCGACCTCGAGCTCGGCGTTCCGGAGGGACGCGAGCCCGGGTTCGGTCACCCGGCGGTGCTGGTGACAGCGCAGCGCATCCTCGACGCCGATCCCTCTGTCGTCCACGTCGTCCCGCTCACGAGCACGATCCGCGCCTTCCACTCCGAGATCGTGATCGAGCCGGACGAGCTCAACGGGCTCGACCGAGCGTCCGCCGCCCAGTGCCAGCACATCCGAGCAGTCTCACCCCACAGGGTCAGCGGGGTCCGAGGGAACATCGGCGTCGTCCCGCTGGCGCAGCTCCGCGAGACCATCGCGGTGATCCTCGACCTGCCGTGACCGGGACCCCGGCGAGCCCGGCTGCCAGGCAGCTCGTGGGCTCGGCCGAGGACCGGTGGCACGCAGGCCCGCTCGACTACGCGCTGAAGAGGGCGGCGTAGCGGCTGAGGTAGAGCGGCCAGCCGCCGTCGCTGTCGACGCCGTGGTGGACGCCCTCCCAGCCGGGGCCGTGGCGGTCGATGTGGCGGTGTTCGAGCGCGACCCGGGTGCGGTCCGCGCCCTCGGCGACGAAGCGCACCTCGACCTCGCTGGCGTTGGCAGGGTCGGCCTCGATCTGCCAGGTGGGCCCGATGTCCCAGCTGAACACGACCCGGTTCGGGGGTTCGTAGGCGAGGATGCGCGCCCACCGGCACTCGCTGCCGTCCTCGGCCCGGTCGTAGATGTGCCCGCCGACGTGGGGCTCGAAGGTGGTCTCGACGATGGGCGCGCCGAGCAGGTTGTGCTCCGGCGGCTTGACGTCTCCGAACCGGTCGGTGAACACACTGAACGCCCGCTCGACGGGTGCGTCGACGACGATCTCCTTGCGCACGATCGTGCCTGCTGCCTGGGTCATGTCTGCTCCTCTGCGTCGTGGTCGTCGATGACGGCGTCGTAGTTGGCCATGGC
>JAFGPU010000159.1 GCA_016936035.1 Acidimicrobiales bacterium | reverse complement strand
GACGCGGCCGATCCCGACGCCGTGCGCACGGTCCCGGTCGACGCGGGCGACGACGTGCTGCCCGTGGCCGGCGACTGGAACGGTCGCGACCTGGTGACCCTCGACGACCTGCGCCAGATCTTCGGCAGCGTTGCCGACGAACCGACGGTGGCCGAGGGGCTGCCCGCGCTCAACGCGGTGATGGTCCGGGCCGGCATCAGCACACCGGCCCGCAAGGCCGCCTTCCTGGCCACGCTCCGCAGCGAGAGCGGGTTCCGCTACGACGCCGTCGAGCGGGGCAACGACAGCCGCTACCGCGGGCGAGGGCTCATCCAGCTCACCGGCGAGCACAACTACCGGGCTGCCGGCGAGTTCCTCGACCTCGACCTCGTGGGCGATCCCGACCGCGCCACCGACGGCCTGGTGAGCCCCGTCGTGGCGGCGTGGTACTGGACGGTGGCGCGCGACATCAACACCGCCGCCGACCACCTCGACATGGCGGCGGTGAACATCGCCGTCGGCTTCGAGCCCAGCGAGCGGCGCGACATGGTGCGCTGCGGCGACTTCCTCGCCGCCCTGCGGTACTACAGCGGCGAGGAGGTGCCCGAGGACGTCAACTGCGAGCGCACGGCCCGGTCGCGACTGCTGGCGTTCGCCGCGACGGTGCCGTTCGTGCCCAGCGGCGTCGGTGGCGGGGCCCCGTCCGGCGACGTGTCGCTGCCCGATCCACCGGAACCGGTCGATCCGGGGGTGGCGGCACCCACCTCGACTGCCCGCGCGACGCTGAGCGCACCGCCGCGGCCGCCGGCCACCACGCCGCCCACCACCGTGCCGGCAACCCGTCCGCCGACCAGCGCACCGATGTCGAGCGCCCCGCCGTCCACGGCACCGTCCTCGACCGGGGCGTCGTCGTCGAGCACCCGGGTGTCCGCGCCGGCCGTCGATCCGGACGCCTCGACGACCAGCTCCCTGCGTGGGGCCTGACCGCGGCGCGCCCGTCGTCGACGGCCGTGGAGACCCCGCGACATGCGGCGGCACGCGTGCCGGCGGTGGGATTCGAACCCACACTGACGTCCTCCTAAGGGACGCGCCTCTGCCGTTGGGCTACGCCGGCTCGGGCGATCAGCTTACGGGCCGCCTGGTCGGCACGGGTCATGTGCGGCACGTGCCTCCGGCGCCGCTACCCTCTGCGGCCGTGAGCTTGATCACCCCGACCGCGCAGAACGCCTCGATGCTCAACCCCACGCATGAGATCTTCAACCGACTCCTGCGCGAGCGCATCATCTTCCTCGGCACCGAGGTCGACGATGACATCGCGAACGTCGTCTGCGCCCAGCTGCTGCACCTGGCCGGCGACGACTCCGAACAGGACGTGTGGTTGTACATCAACAGCCCGGGCGGGTCGGTCACCGCGGGCATGGCCATCTACGACACGATGCAGTTCATCGAGCCCGACGTCGCCACCGTGTGCATGGGCCTCGGCGCGTCGATGGGCCAGTTCCTGCTCTGCGCCGGCGCCAAGGGCAAGCGCTTCGCCCTGCCGCACGCCCGCATCATGATGCACCAGCCCTCGGGCGGCATCCGGGGCCAGGCGGCCGACATCGCCATCCAGGCCGAGCAGCTGCTGTACGTCAAGCAGCTCATGGCCGAGCGCATCGCCTACCACACCGGGCAGACCGTCGAGCAGATCACCGCCGACTCCGAGCGCGACCGCTGGTTCACCGCCGAGCAGGCCAAGGAGTACGGCCTCATCGACAACGTCATCGTCAAGCGCGGCGAGATGCTCTGAGCCGGCCCGCCGTGGGCGGCGGCCTGCGGCGCGGTCAGCGGGTCGCCGTGGCGAGCTCGCGCAGCTCGGCCACGGCGTGCTCGAGCCCCTGCGGATCGCGGTAGAGCGCAGACCCGGCCACCAGGACGTTGGCGCCGGCCCGCGCCGCCGCAGCGACGGTGGCGGGGCCGATGCCCCCGTCCACCTCGAGGTCGCAGTCGTGCCCGCCGTCGACGATCATGCGCCTGATCTGGGTGATCTTTGGCTCCATGGTGGCGATGTAGTCCTGGCCGCCGAAGCCCGGGTTGACGGTCATGACCAGCACCATCGAGCACAGGTCGAGCACGTTGGCGACCGCCTCGGCGGGGGTGGCGGGGTTGAGCGCCACGCCCGCCCGCGCGCCCAGCTCGCGCACCTTGCCCAGCGACCGGTGCAGGTGGCGGGTCGACTCGGCGTGCACCAGCAGCAGTTCGCAGCCGGCGTCGACGTAGCGGTCCATGAGCTGGTCGGGCTCCTCGACCATGAGGTGCGCCTCGAAGGGGACGGTCACGTGCGGCCGGCAGGCGGCGATGACGTCGGGACCGAACGTGAGGTTGGGGACGAAGCGGCCGTCCATGACGTCCCACTGGATGCGGTCGACCCCGGCCTTGGCCAGCGCCGTCACCTCGTCGCCGAGCCGCGAGAAGTCGGCGGGCAGCACCGAGGGGGCGATCTCGATGGGGCGGTCGGCGGCGGGCGCGGGGCGAGGGGAGTCCACGGCCCCATCCTAGGGTGAGGCCATGAGCCGCCTCCTCGACGACCTGCGCATCACCGGTGTCGCCGTCGGCGGTGCCGGCATCGCCCGTGAGCCGTCGGGGCGGGTGGTCCTCGTCGACGGCGGTCTGCCCGGCGAGCTGCTGTCGGCCGAGGTGGTGTCCGAGCGGCGCGGTCATGCCACCGCCGTGGCGGTCGCGGTGGCCGAGCCGTCGCCGAGCCGCGTCGTGCCCCCGTGCCCGTTCGTGGCCGCAGGCTGTGGGGGATGCGGGTGGCAGCACGTCGAGGTGGAGGCGCAGCCCACCCTCAAGGCCGACATGGTCGCCGATGCGCTCCGCCGGCTCGGCGGGGTGGCCGAGCCTGCGGTGGCCCTCGGGCCGGTGCTGCCGGCGACGGGCTACCGCACGACGCTGCGGGGGGTCGCCGACGGGTCGGGGCGGTTCGCGCTGCGCCGTCACCACAGCCACGACCTGGTCGCCGTCCCCGGGTGCCTCGTCGCGCACCCGTTGGTCGTCGAGATCCTCGCCGAGGGCCGGTTCCCGCCGGGCGCCGGGGTCACGGTGCGGGTCGGGGCCCGCACGGGCGAACGGTTGGTCGTCGTGGACCCGCCCGACCCCGGTGGCATGGGCGACGCGGCCGACGGACGGGCCAGCGGCGAGGTCGAGGGCGAGGCCGACGCCGACGCCGACCACGCGGACGACGCGGACGATCACGAGGGTGGCCCGGCGGTCGACGCCGAGATCGTGGTGCCGGATGACGTGCGGGTGGTCACCGGCGCCCAGCTCGCTGGTGGCAAGCGGGCGTGGCTCCACGAGGAGGTCTCCGGCGTCCGGCTGCGGGTCTCGGCCCGCTCGTTCTTCCAGGCGGGACCGGAGGCGGCCGAGGCCCTGGTGACGGCCGTCGGCTCCGCCGTCGGCCCGGTGGGCGAGGGTCAGCGGATGGCCGACCTCTACGGCGGCGTCGGGCTGTTCGCCGCGACGGTCGGGCGTCACGCCCGCGTCGAGCTGGTCGAGGCGTCGGCCTCGGCCGCCGCCGACGCCCGGATCAACCTCCGTGGCCTCGACGCCAGGGTCGTGCGCGGCAGCGTCGCCCGCTGGCACCCGCGGCGCATGGACGTCGTCGTCGCCGATCCGCCTCGGTCCGGTCTCGGGCGCAGCGGCGCCCGGGCGGTGGCGGCCTCCCGGGCCGGGCGCGTCGTGCTGGTCAGCTGCGACGCCGGGGCGTTGGGTCGCGACGTGCGGTTGCTCGCGGCCGCCGGGTACCGGCTCGCCTCGTCGACGCTGGTCGACGTGTTCCCGCACACGCCGCACGTCGAGGTGGTCTCGCTGTTCGTGCGCCGGTGATCTGCGCGGACGGACGATGACCGGTGGTGCCGGGGGGCGTACCCCTGCGGGAGGGTCGGGCGATTGCATCGATGCAGGCTGCAGCTCGCGCGGTGGTGTCCGTGTCTGCCACCCCGGACGACTGCCGCCAGCGTCGCTGTTCGCCATCTGAGAACCGCCCGGCGAGCAGCGAGCAAGGTCGGGTGCCGGGAAGCGCCAGTTCGTCGTGACGGTCTGGACGTGCCCGGCGCCCGGCGCGCCGCCCCTCAGTCGGAGCTCGCGACCGAGACCACGTGACCCTGCACGCGGTCGAGCGTGCTGTCCTGCAGGCAGCCGAGGAGGCGCTTGCGGCCGTTGGTGCCGATGGCGGGGGAGACCGACACGGTGAACGCCCCGTCCGGACCCGCCGCGGGGGCCGTCGTGTCACCCGAGACCGTGGCGGCGCACACGGCCCAGAGGGCCTGGGCCGCCTGGAGGTCCGTGCCGTTGTAGCGGCGGGTGCCGACGTCGAACGCGATCGTCGTCGACGTCCCGTCGACGACCGGGTCGGGCCGGTTCTGGGTCAGGTCGGCCAGGCTGCTCACGCCGACCCCGCCGACGGCGATCATCACGGCGAAGGCGATGGCCTTCACGTCCGCCTCCCGACCGGCCCCCGCAGCAGGTCGAGCGGGGCGCTCTCGGCGGTCGCGAACCCCTGCGCCGGAAGCGCGAGGCCGTCGAGCTGGGACGCGAGTCCGCGCTCGGCCACGGGGGAGACCGTCGCCCGGGCGAGGCGCTCGACGACCCAGGCGACGCCCGACAGGAGCACACCTGCCCCCATGAGCACGGGGACGAAGACGTTCATCTGGTCGGGGCGGGTCAGCCAGGCGAACGGGGCCCGAGCCGGCGGGGCGCTCGTCCGGATGCGCTCGAGCCTGGTCGTGTGTTCGGCCGGCGCCGGCGGTGCCGCCTCGCGGGCGTCGAGCCGCTGGTTGAGCACCTTCAGCCGATGCGAGAGCAGCGATCCCATGACGGCCACCTCGGCGGCGATGAAGATCGCGGCCGACATCAGCGCCCGGTTCCACTCCCACCGGTACAGGTACACGAAGGTGTACGCCCCGGAGGCGGCGAGGGTGGCGGCGCCGAGCAGGGTGCGGATCAGTCGGGCGTTCATCGTCGGGCTCCGATCGGGATGATGGTGCCGCCCGTCCGTCCGGCACGGTCGCGCTCGCCGGCGGGGGCTGCCGTGCCGCGGCCGTCGGCCGTCAGGTCGATGAGCGGGCGGCTGGGCAGCGCGACCACGGTGTGGTCGTGGTCCGCACCCGCGTCGGCGTCGCCGGGGCTGTCCGGGCCGCCCACGTCGTCCTGTGCGGGCGGGCCGTCCACCTCGTCGGGTCGGGAGGCGGCGTCGTCGACGAGCCGGACCGAGCCGATCGTCCCGTCGACCTCGATCACGTCCCCGGCCCGGTAGCGACCGGTGACCTCGGCCAGGCCGACGACCGTGGGCACCTGGTGCTCACGGGCGAGGATGGCCAGGTGGCTGAGGGGGCTGCCGGTCTCGGCGACCAGGCCCGCGAGGCGCGGGATGACCGTCGCCAGGCGCGGGTCGAGGTGGGTGACCACCAGGACGGCGCCCTCGGGCGGGTCGTCGCCCAGGTGGACGGGACCCGATCCGACGCCGCCGCCGGCACCCACCCCGCCCGGCCCCGCGGTCGGGGGAGCGACCGCGACCGGCGTGTTGTCGGCGGTGAGCCGGAACGTGGCCGGTAGGGGCCGGGGGGTGGAGGTGAGGGGATCGGCGCGCTGGTCCAGATCGGCGGGTGCGCTGCGGGTGGCGACGGCGGCGCGCAGCTCGTCGAGCTCCATCTGCCGGACCGCCGACTGGTCGGGCAGGACGCCCACGCACGTGAGCCGGTGCCCGAGCTGCCAGGCCGCCCGGGCGGTCAGCTCCTGGACCCACCGTGCCCGCAGACGCAGCGCCTCGCGCACGACGGCGCCGTCGCTGGTCGGCACGGGTGCGGGTGCCGTGGGGCTCTCGGACCGCAGGTCGATGACGCCCGCGGCCGCCCCCGGCAGCACCGGGCCGTCGCCGATGCGGGGCGGGGCGAGCGCGAGCACCACGGGGTCGGTCTCGACGAGCTGGTCGATGTCGACGTTCTCGGCGTGCGCCTGGGCGAGGGCCGACAGGGCCAGCGAGGCGGCGGTGGTGCCGTTGTCGGTCTCGGGGGTGAGCATGCCGGCCAGGGCCTCGTAGCCGTGGAGGGCGCGGAGCGCGATGCGTCCGTTGTCGAGCACCGCGAGTAGCGAGGCGTTGGACAGCTCGTCGACCCGCGGCACGTCGGCCAGGTCGGTGTCGACCTGCTCGATGACGTCCCGGGCCAGCGCGGGCAGGGCACGGCTGAGCCGCCCGGTGCGCCAGGCGGCCCGGACCCGGCGAGCTGGCGGGCGGGGGTCGAGGCGGCGCAGGACGCGGTGCCGCACCGGGGCCAGCCCGAGGTGTCCGAGGTCGGCGACCGCCCAGCCGTCGACGCCGCGGGCCACCGGCGAGCGGCGCAGTGCCCGTGGCGATACGGCGCCGGTCAGCAGCAGAGCCTGCTCGATGCCCTCGCCGAGCGGCGCCAGCCACAGGTCGGCCTCGAGCCGGCTGAGCGGCTCGGGGAAGGTCTCGGCCAGCGGTCCGGTACCGAGCACCGGTCCGGTGGCCCGGCCGGTCAGGGTGGTGATGGGCCGGCTCTGCAGCAGCCACAGGGTGCCGTCGTGGTCGATCGCCCACTCGATGTCCTGGGGACCGCCGAAGGTCTGGCGGGCGCGAGCCGCGAGCCGGGCGAGCGACCGCAGCAGGGGCCGGGGGAGCGGCATCGCATCGCCGCCCCGGGTCTCGAGCACGCGGCCGCGCGGCGAGAGCACGGCCGTCCAGCCGTCGTCGACGCCGCTCACCAGCTTGTCGGGCCCACCGTCGACCGTGGCGAGGAGCAGCCGGTCGGTGCGCCCGGTCACCGGGTCGGCGCCGAACAGCACGCCGCCCCAGCGGGGCTCGAGCTGCGGCTGGACGAGGACCGCCATCTGGGCGTCCGGCACGCCGGCCAGGCGGCCCGAGTCGAGCACCTGGTCGACGGCCTCGACGAAGCTCGCCCAGTCGGTCACGTCGAGGACCGATGTGAAGACCCCTGCCATCGACGACGTGCCGCCGTCCTCGTTGGTGGACGACGACCGCACGACCAGCGGACGCTCGCCCTCGTTGCCGAACGTGCGCCAGGCGGCGCGCGCCGGACCGGGCCGATCGAACCGTGACGGGTGCGACCAGCCGCGGTGGTCCCAGGCGGTGGTCAGGACCGCGCCCGGCAGGACGGGCAGACCGGCACGACGCGCGCGGGCCAGGTTGGCGGCCTTGGCGCCGACGAGCGACCCGTCGGTGGCACCGTCATCGGTGAGGTCGACCAGGTCGGGGCGTCGGAGAGCAGGGGGGTACGTCTCCATGGCCGCACACTGCCCGCGGGCGCTTGCACGGTGGTTGCCGGGCGCTTGCAGCCTTCTGGTAACCCGCGACCAGGGCTTCTCGCCGGCGGCGGCAACCACCGTGTGGCGCCGTGTTCGCCCGTCAGAGAGCGCTGCGGAGCGACCGGTCGACGCGCATCAGCGCCCAGCCGATGAGCATCAGCAGCAGGCCGAGCCCGAAGGCGAAGGCCGCCACCCCGAAGGAGACGACGGAGGTGAACAGCGAGGCCCGCAGGAACGACGCCGTCATCACCGTGTCGCGGCGGGGATCGTC